>JAAURU010000029.1 GCA_012032075.1 Flavobacterium sp. | reverse complement strand
TTGTATCAATACAGCAACAATGTTTTTAGTTTAATTGATTTTGAAAATACTGATGTCTGTATTACTGAAAATAAAAAAACTTTTCACTACTTAGCAGACAATAACGGCAATGTTTTCATACTTCAATTTAATAAGGAACAATATATATATAATAGGTTAATTACAACTGTAAAAAAGAAGATGGCATCCCTTTATATATAAATAACATTTATAAAACGGATTCTGGAAATATTTGGGTTTCAGGAAAAAGTTTTGAAGGAATTGCTATTATATATAAATCTGGATTTTATGTAATTGTTAATAAGAAGAATGGATTTCCAAATACTGAGGTAAATACAATTTTTGTAGATAATAATAGTCTTTCTTTAGGCTCGTCTTCACTTGGAATAATTCAATTTAGCAATCAAACATTTGTTAAATACACTGATATTTCAGAATTAAGAACAAAATCAATTTTTGCAATTACTGAGCATAAAAACAAATTGTTTGTTTACAGCAGAGATTATGGATTAAATATTTTCCAAAGGAAAGGCTTTTTTGAAATAAATCATCTTAAAAAGATTGCCATTAGTAAAGGAGTTAACTATTTATTTAATGGTCATGATGATTATTTGCTTATTGGTTCAAAAGAAGGGCTCTACAATTATGGCAATGAAACGCTAACAGAAGTCTTACCTAAAATTGATGTTCTTCATATCTTTAGGGATTCTAAAAATAGATATTGGGTATCTACAATTGGTGATGGTTTAATAGTATTAGATGATAAATTTAAGGTTATTTCCCGGTTTTTTAAAAATGAAAAAGTAAATGTTTGTTATAATGTAGTCCAATTTAAAGAGAAAGAATTTTATGTTGCAACTTCATTAGGTTTATATGCTTTAAGGAATCAAATGATACTTTTGAAGTTGAAAAAAAGCAAATAAGCGATTTGTTATTTATAGCAACTAAAGATAAGTATAACACTATTTGGTATGCGGGTACTAATAAAATATATTCTGTAAACAATGAAGGAGAAATTAAATCCTTTGGAACTAAAGACGGAATATCTTCAACATTAATCTACACATTAACAGGTATTAATAATAGTATTCTTATAGGTTCAAACTTAGGTTTAGAAAGAATTGTTTCAAGTAGTAATGGAAATATTATTAACATTGAAAGTTTGAATGCTAGCAATATGTTTGATGGTATTGAAACAAATACAAAAGCTGATTTTGTTGATGCTGAAGGAAATGTTTATTTAGGTACAGTAAAAGGTTTGTATAAATACTATTTAAAAAATCAAAAAGCTCAAAAAGCAACGTCCATATTTATCACTAAATTATTAGTTAATAACAAAGACTATAAAACTATAGATAATAAGTTTTTTAATGTACCACATGATAATTTCATTTTTAAACATAACGAAAATTCCATAACTTTTCATATAGGTCAAATAAATAATTCTCTTTCACAAAATAATTACTACATATTCAAATTAAAAGGGCTTAACGATTCTTGGACTAAACCCACAAAAAGCAAAGAAGTAAGTTATTATAATTTAAGTCCTGGGAACTATACTTTTTATGTCAAAGAGGTTGATACTCTAGGAAATGACTTAGGGAATTTAACATCTTATTCTTTTAAAATTGAACCACCTTTTTATAGCTCATGGTGGTTTGTTTTTTAGTATGCTCTATAACTATTCTTGCGTTTAATTATTTAGTTAGAAACTCTTCAAAATACAATAAAGATTTTGTAAAAAATATTTCTGAAAATGAGTTGCAAAGTGATTTGAAAAACTATTTTCTATATTTGGTATAATAATAATTACAACACAACTTGCTTATTTCATATTTGAATTTATAATGAAAAGAAATTATTATTAAAACACTATTAGGGTTTAGTTCATTGTTTTTATATTTTTTCTCCTATATAAAAAGAATAAAATCAAACTTAGATAATATTTTTAGGATCTTTTTTATTCTTATAACAGTTGTTGTATTTAATAATTTAACCTATTCAGAAATTACTTTTATAAACTTCTCAGAGTTTTATTATTACTGTTTTTTTCATACAATGTTTTCAAAAAATTCAAAAGTTATATTATCTACACAGTAATAGTAGTTACAGTAGTTTTATGCTTTTTAGTTATAGAAAATGATAATAAAGGAATATATATACAGTTGCTAAGTGCTTCTTTTATTATAGTAATTATTAATTTTTCAAGAAGAATTCATTTTTTAAATACCTAATGAAAATTAGTTTTACAAATAATATTATAAACCAATCCAATTCATTAACAATAGCTTGTGATAAGTATGGAAGTGTTGTTTTTGTTAGTGATTCTATAAAAAAATGCTCGGATATGAAACAGAAGAAGTATTAGATTATGGCTTTTGGAAATTAACACAGGATGAAGAATTTGAAAAAATTGATTATAATGTAAAATTTATACCAGATTCTGTACATGTTAGAAAATTAAAGACTAAAAGTGGAGATTACAGATTTATTCAATGGAGTGATTTTAAGTATTCAGATAATTTATTCATTGCTACAGGACATGACATTACCCAAAAAATTATTGCCGAAAAAGAATATCAAACATTAATTCAAAATGCTCCAGATATAATTTACGATGCTAATAAATATGGCGTAATTACCTTAATTAACGATGCTACTTCTAGGGTTTTAGGATTTGAAAAAGAAGAAGTAATTGGCAAACATTTTACAAGTTTTTTGTCAAATGAAGAAAAAAGGGAAGCACTTGAATTCTATGTCCCAGAGAACAAAAATCAAAATGATTTTGAAGCCTATGTTCTTCCTGTAAAACATAAAAACGGACAAACAATTTGGTTCTCTCAAAAGGTAAGAATTAAGCGAGATTTAGATGATAATCTTGTAGGTTTTTCATGTGTAATGAGGGATATTACTAATACTAGAAAACTTGAAGAACAAATTATAGATAAGAATAATATTCTAACTCAACTATCAAAATATACTAATAAGTTAATACAAAAAGATAACATTGATGAAATTTTCGATATTACTTTAGGAGATTTTACAAAAGCTATTAAAGCAGACAGGGTTTGTTATTATGAGTTTGATGAGCAAGAAAATTTAGTAAATCAAAAATTTGAATGGTTTGTAGAAAATGAAGTCTTAACGATTAATAAAGTAGATTTTCAAGGGATTAATCCAAAAGATTATGAAGAAATATTTGAAGCTCTATTTAAAAACAAAACCTATCAAATTATTACAGAAGAGGTTAAAGATTTAAATTATAAAAAGAGACTTCAAAGCAGGGGAATTCTCTCGGCTTTGCTAGTACCAGTTTTCCATATTGATAAATTAATAGGTTATTTAGGATTTGATAATTTTGAAGAGGTTAGAGTTTGGGATAAAGAAGAAAATTATAATTTTAGAAACAATTTAGCAAATAACATTGACGAACCTCTATTATTAGAATTAAGAATAAAAAAGCTTTACAAGAAAGTGAGGAAAAATTCAAATTATTAGCAAATAATATTCCTGGAGGTGTTTATTTAGTTAAGTTTGATGAAAAACGAACTAAAGTTTTCCTCAATGAAGAAATTGAAAAATTAACAGGCTATTCAAAAGAAGATTTCTTTGAAGAACGTATAAAATTATATGATTTATATCATAACGATGATAGACAAAAAGCATTAGACGATATTGAAACAGCTATATTAAATAAAAAATCTTTCTTAATAACCTGTAGATTAGTTAAGAAAGATGGTTCAATTATTTGGGTAGAAGAACATGGTGAAGCTATTTTGGTAGATGATAAAATAGAATATTTAGAAGGAGTTTTAATTGACATTACTGAGCGTAAAAAAGCAGAAGAAGCAATTTTAGCTAGAGAACTGGCCGAAACTTCTAACAAAGCCAAGTCGGAATTTTTAGCTAATATGAGTCACGAAATTAGAACACCTTTAAATGGAATTATTGGTTTTAGTAAATTACTACTTAACACTAGTATTACTGAGGTGCAAAAACAATATCTACAAACTGTAAATCAATCGGCAGAATCACTTCTTGATGTTGTAAATGATATATTAGACTTATCAAAAATTGAAGCTGGAAAATTAGCTTTGGAAAACAGTAAAGTAAATTTATACAGTATTATTAACCAATCTGTAGATATGGTTAAGTTTACAGCGCACCAAAAGGCTATAGAATTGATAGTTAATGTTCAAGAAGATATTGATTGCATTCTTTGGACTGATGAAGTGCGTTTAAAACAAATTTTGCAAAACTTATTAAGTAATGCCGTTAAATTTACACTCAAAGGTCAAATAGAATTAAATGTTACAGCGATAAAAACAAACAATGGAAAATCTAAAATAACATTCAAAGTTAGTGATACTGGAATAGGTATAAAACCAGAAAATAAAGGTAAAATTTTAGAAGCCTTCTCTCAAGAAGACAGTTCAACTACTAGAAATTTTGGAGGAACAGGACTTGGACTTTCAATTACAAATAGTCTATTAAAATTAATGGATAGTGAACTTCAAATTACCAGTGAAGTCAAAAAGGGAAGTACATTTAGTTTTGAAATAGAATTAAAAACTGAAGCTACAGAAAGTTATGCCATGCTTAGCAACAATCAATTTAAAAAGGCTTTGGTGGTTGAAGATAATCCATTAGTATGTCAAGTTATAGAGAGAATGTTTCATTCTTTACAATTACCATGTGAAACACTTTCAATAAAAGAAAACATTATAGAGGTTATTGAAAATAAAAAAGAAAATGATTTACTTTTAATTGATTATGAGTTTTTAAATAAAAAAACGACTCAAGGAATTATAGATATCATAAGCGAAAGGAAAAATACGCATTTAATAATAATGCAAAATTCAACGTCAGATTTCCTTTCAAATAAAGATTATACAAATATTCATAATATAATTAAACCGTTAAAGCTTAATGTGCTTCAAAATTATTTGAATAAAATCAACAATCCATTAGAAAGTCATCAAAATAATGAAATTATAGTACCAAAAATTACTAAAGATATAATTAAGATATTAATAGTTGAAGACAATAAAGTGAATATGTTGTTGACCAAACACTCATCACTAAAAACTTTCCAAATGCAATAATTTCAGAAGCATCAAATGGTTTAGAATCAATAGAGACTTTTAAAGATATAAATCCCGATATAATATTAATGGACATACAAATGCCTATTATGAATGGTTATGAAGCTACACAAATTATAAGAAAAATAAATGAAGAGGTTGTAATTATTGCCTTAACTGCTGGAGTTATTACAGGAGAAAAAGAAAAATGCCTAGACATGGGAATGAACGATTTTATTCTAAAACCTATAGATAAAGAATATTTCGAAATCACATTAATAAAATGGATAAAAACAGTGCGAAAAATATCTGTTTAGTATCTTTGCAGTATCAAATTAGTAAAATTCATGAGTCAAAGCATAAAAGGTTTTTCTAAGCTATCAAAAGAAGAAAAAATAGATTGGATAACAAAAACCTATTTTTCAAATACATCCGAAGCCAAACAAATAGTTACTCAATATTGGAATTCTAGTGAGCACATACAAAAACTGCACGATGAATTCATAGAAAATACCTTAACCAACTTTTATCTGCCTTATGGAGTAGCTCCTAATTTTGAAATCAATGGCAAGAGTTACACGATTCCTATGGCTATTGAGGAAAGTTCAGTAGTTGCAGCAGCCTCAAAAGCAGCCAAATTTTGGGGAGAAAGAGGTGGTTTTAAAGCTACGGTTTTAAACACAGAGAAAATCGGTCAAGTGCATTTTCTTTTCAATGGAGATTTTGAGAAATTACAATCTTTTTTCAATCAAATAAAGCCTAAATTCTTTTCCGAAACTGAAGCTTTTACAAAAAATATGCAAAAGCGCGGTGGAGGCATTTTGGATATCAAATTAAAAGACAAAACCGAGGCATTGCCAAATTATTACCAACTGCACGCTACTTTCAATACTAAAGACAGTATGGGTGCTAATTTTATCAATACTTGTTTAGAGCAGTTTGCCAAAACCTTAGAAAACAAAGCACAAGACTATGCTGAATTTACTCAAACAGAAAAAAACATCCAAGTTGTCATGAGTATCTTGAGCAATTATGTGCCTAATTGTATCGTTAGAGCAGAAGTTTCTTGTCCAGTCTCACAAATGAGCGAAGACCCTTCCATCGATTCAAAAGAGTTTGCTGAAAAGTTTGTCAATGCAGTAAATATAGCAGAAATTGAGCCTTACAGAGCAGTGACGCATAACAAAGGTATCATGAATGGTATCGATTCCGTAGTTTTAGCAACAGGAAACGATTTTAGAGCCATAGAAGCTGGTGTGCACGCTTACGCTAGTAAATCCGGTCAATATAGCAGCTTATCTCATGCGAAAATTGAAGACGATATTTTTACTTTTTGGATAGAAGTCCCTTTAGCTTTAGGAACTATTGGAGGTTTGACAAGTTTACATCCTTTAGTAAAATTTTCACTAGAAATGTTGGGCAATCCAAGTGCAGAAGAATTAATGAAAATTGTAGCCGTAACAGGATTGGCTCAAAACTTTGCGGCCGTTCGTTCACTAACTACCACTGGAATCCAGCAAGGACACATGAAAATGCATATCAATAACATTTTAAACCAACATCAAGCGACTAAAGAAGAAAAAATACAAGTATTAGATTATTTCAAAAACACTACCATTTCTCATAGTCTTGTAGTCGATTATTTAGAAAGTTTAAGAAAATAATTTTTAGGAGCTTATTTCCTCGCTTTCCGCTTAATTATCTTTTTAAAAATTTGTCATACTGAGCTGTCGAAGGACAAATTTTAAAAAGGATGCCGCTACAATCAGGGCTAAAACACAATAATCATGCAGAAACAAACCTTTTATAGTAACGGGAAACTTTTATTAACTGGAGAATACGTTGTTCTTGATGGAGCAAAAGCATTAGCCGTTCCCACAAAATTCGGTCAAAATTTAGTAGTTGATGCAGGGAAAAATAGAGAAATCCTTTGGAAAAGCTTTGATTCAGATGGAACAATTTGGTTTCAAGATGCCTTAACATTCGAAGAAATTCAAAATAAAAAGATACAAGAATCCAATTCAAAAATTAAAAATACGTTATTGGAAATTCTCCATCAAGCATTTATACAAAATCCAAAATTCCTAACAGCAAGCGAAGGCTATAAGATAGAAACGCATTTAACTTTTCCCCTACTTTGGGGTTTAGGCACTTCTTCTACCTTAATTAATAATATAGGTCAGTGGTTGCAAATAGATGCTTTTGAACTACTACAAAAAAGTTTTGGAGGAAGCGGTTACGATGTAGCTTGTGCGCAAAATAACAACCCTATTTTGTATGCCATAGAAAATGGAAAACCTACTACAGAAATAGTATCTTTCAATCCACCATTAAAGAAAACATACACTTTGTCTATCTCAATAAAAAACAAAGTAGTAAATCCGCTATTGCCAACTATATCAACAAACAACATAGAGTGGATAAAGTAATAGCTAAAATAAACACTATCACTCAAGAAGCATTACAAGTAACAGATGGAAGAGACTTTGCCTTGTTAATGGAAAACACCAAGCCATCATGAGCGATGTGCTAGAAACCGAAACCGTAAAAGAACAACTTTTCCACGATTTTAAAGGAGTTGTAAAAAGTCTAGGCGCTTGGGGAGGCGACTTTGTAATGGTAATCTCTAAAAACAACCCAAATGAATATTTTATAAATAAAGGCTACACTACGATTTTGAGGTATGAGGAAATGGTGTTGTGAGAAATTTAAAAAAAGCACGTTAGTAGCATAATAATAAGAAAGAGATTGAGATATGAAAATTAAAGACTTTGTTTCAAATTTTAATATTTTAAAACCCTCTATTGATTCTTTAATGAAAAATGGAGGTTTTAGTGAGTCATTTTCAAATATTTTATTAAATGACTTTTCAATTGTAATTAATCATAATGAAATTTTAGATACTAGTGAAAGTTTAATTGATTTTTTAAATATTTGTAATGTCAATAATTTATGTGTCGGTAAAATTAATTTTGCAGATTCATTAAATATTATTGATGAATTGAATAGTATTGTAATAGGAGGTTTTGATGGAGGTTATTTAACAAGGAGGAAAAATGAAGATTCTTTTATTAGAATAGTATATACTGATGAATTGGAAAACGATGAATTAATTTTTTGTGAAACTGATGATGAATTTTTCCGAATACTTTTATTATTAACCGAATATTATTCTCAAACAATTCAGGGAGAATCTGATGAAATAAGTAAGACAAGTAAAAGAATTTTTAAATAAATTAGAAGAAATTTATCCTAATTGTGATTTTGATGAATTTATTTAAACAAATATTATAGCCCAGATAGGAAAGTTATCCTTTTCTTTTTTCTTTAAAAAAAGAAAAGATATAGTGGATAGCGAGAGAATCTTCTTCTGAAAGCAGTTTTTGTGCTTCTAAAAACACCAATAAAAAGCAATTACAAAATCTGTATATTTGTATTACACTAAAAACAGCTATTATGAGTACAGTTGAATTAAAACAAGAACTACACGAATTGATCAACCAAGGTGATGATCGATTTGTAAAATGTTTTATGAAATGGCAAAAGCTTATATTTCCCAAGCGAAACACGATAAAATGATTGCTGAAGGTGAGGAGGATATTAAAGCAGGAAGGACATATGGTTTAAAAGAAGCTAAAGAATTATGGATAAATGGGAAAATTCATAATTGTTGAGTTAACTGCAAGAGCCTTAAAAGATTTACAGAAAATAAGAGTTTTTAATGATTTATTTTATGATGTGCCAAAATCAAAAGAATTTATTGATTCTATTTTTAATACAATCGAAATACTAGAAAATCCTACTATAGATTTTACTGAAATAGGAGCTGTTGATGAGGAATTTATTCATTTAAAGTATGACTATAGAAAGCTTATTGAAGGTAATTATAAAATTACATATCGTATTGGAAAATCTAAAATTTATATAGTTAGAGTTTATGATACGAGGCAAAATCCTAATAAAAATAAATAAGTTAGTTTATACAATCTTTCTTGATAACACTACAACTATAATATCCATCATCAGAAGAAGAAAAAAAGCAATTACTTCTTAAAGCATTCTTTTTTAAAAACGTGCATTTCCAAAAAAGCACATTAATTTTTCATTTTCTTTCTTTTTTATTTTTTTCAAAAAATAAAATAATACTTTTGAATAAAGCACAAGAAAATGAGAATAGAAACCGACTTAAAATTAGGCTTTAAAGACGTAATGATTCGTCCAAAACGTTCTACTTTATCCAGTAGAGCACAAGTAGATTTAGAACGCAATTTTAAATTTTTACATAGTTCTATAACTTGGAGCGGTGTGCCAATTATGGCTGCAAACATGGATACTGTTGGTACTTTTGAAATGGCAACTGAACTAGCAAAACATAAAATATTTACAGCTATTCACAAACATTATTCCATTGAAGAATGGACTAATTTCTTAAGTAAAACATCGCAAAACCTTACCGATTATATTGCAGTAAGTACTGGAACAGGTAAAGAAGATGAAAAGAAACTAAAAACCATTTTTGAATTATTTCCCCAACTCAAATTTATTTGTATCGATGTAGCCAATGGCTATTCCGAGCATTTTGTGAAATTTGTAAAACAAGCGCGTAGAAACTTTCCAGATAAAGTAATCATTGCTGGAAATGTAGTAACTGGAGAAATGGTGGAAGAGCTATTATTAGCTGGAGCTGATATTATAAAAGTAGGAATTGGACCAGGTTCGGTTTGTACGACTCGTGTAAAAACGGGAGTAGGTTATCCCCAACTTTCTGCGATAATAGAATGTGCAGATGCTGCTCATGGTTTAGGAGGGCAAATCATAAGTGATGGAGGTTGTGCAATTCCAGGAGATGTAGCCAAAGCCTTTGGAGCTGGAGCCGATTTTGTGATGTTAGGAGGAATGTTAGCAGGTCATGAAGAAAGTGGTGGTGAAATGATTGAAATCAATGGAGAAAAATTCAAACAATTTTACGGCATGAGTTCGGAAACTGCTATGAAAAAACATGTAGGAGGTGTGGCAAACTATAGAGCTAGCGAAGGTAAAACTGTAAAAGTACCTTTTAGAGGCAAAGTAGAAGACACCATACAAGATATTTTAGGAGGCTTAAGAAGTACTTGTACTTATGTAGGGGCTTCTAAATTAAAGGAACTCACTAAAAGAACTACTTTTATAAGAGTAGCAGAGCAGGAAAATAAGATTTATACTAATTAGGAATTATTCAAAATAAAAAACCACTCAAACGAGTGGTTTTTGATGTGGTACCTCCAGGAATCGAACCAGGGACACATGGATTTTCAGTCCATTGCTCTACCAACTGAGCTAAGGTACCTTGCTTTGTTTTAGCGAGTGCAAATATAGAACCCTTTTTGTAATTTCCAAAACATTTTTTTAAAAAATCAATTTGTATATTTGTCCACTCAAAAATGAAATAATGCTTCTAGCTATCGATATTGGAAATACAAGAATTAAATGTGCTGTATTTGAACAAAATAGGCTTATTGAAAAGTTTACTTTTACTATCAATGAAGCATTAGAATCTTTTGAAATTATTTTTAAAAAATTTTCAAGCATAAAAGATTCCATCTCTTCCTCTGTAGGAAAGCTAGATGAAAAGTGTTTTCAGTTTATAGAAAAACATTCAAAATTATTAATTGTTTCAAATGAATTGAATTTTCCATTCACTAATTTATATAGTACACCAAAAACATTAGGAATTGATAGAATGGTCTTAACAGCGGGAGCTTCTATCTTATACCCTGAACAAAATTGTTTAATTATCGATGCTGGAACCTGTATAACATATGATTTTAAAGATAACCAAAATAATTATTTAGGTGGTGCCATTTCACCAGGTTTAAAATTAAGATACAATAGCTTACACAATTACACAGCAAAATTACCGTTATTAGAAAAATCATTTCCTGAAAATTACATTGGAAATTCTACAAATGAAGCCATTCATTCTGGTATTGTTAATGGAGTGATTCATGAAATTGAAGGGTTTGTAGCACAATATTTTACTTAAAATTTAAAAGATTTTAACAATAATTTTAACAGGAGGAGATGCAGATTTTTTGGCAAAAAGATTAAAAAGCACCATATTTGCCAATTCAAATTTTTTATTAGAAAGTTTGAATTCATTATTTATATATGTACACACAAAAAATGATTAAAAAACTTATAATTTTTATAACACTATTATTGGGTGTTGTAAGTTATTCTCAAGAAAACACCTCTTCACCATATTCGTTTTATGGTTTAGGAGAAATAAAGTTTAGAGGCACTCAAAGCGCAAGAGCAATGGGTGGTTTAGGAATTCAAGGAGATAGTATAGCTCTTAATTTGTTAAACCCTGCATCATATTCTCATTTAAGATTAACTTCTTTTACTGTAGGTGGAACAACAACTTTTGCTAACTTGAAAAATGAAGTGGATGAAGAAAGTGCAAAAAGAACAAGTTTAGATTATTTAGCTATTGGTATTCCAATGGGTAAATTCGGAGCTTCTTTTGGACTTATTCCTTTTTCTGCTGTTGGATATAAAGTACGAAACAATTATACAAATAGCAATGGAGAAACTGGAGCTAGACAATTCACAGGAACTGGAAATATAAATAAAGTGTTTCTAGGAGGTTCATATAATTTTTCTAAAAATTTAAGTTTAGGTGTAGATGTTCAGTATAATTTTGGAACCATTACAAACGAATCTATTCAAGGACTTTCAACGGTACAATTAGCCGCTAGAGAACGTAATATTTCAACTATATCTGGTGCTTCATTTAATTTCGGGGCTTTGTATAATCGAAAAATAAATGAAAAATATGAGTTATTTACAAGTCTTGTCTATTCTCCAGAAGCTAAATTGAATGCAATTAATCAAAGAAACATCGCTACTGTAACATTCGATAATAATGGTGGTGAAATTGTTAGTGATTCGGAAGATGTTGCGCTTAATGACTCTAAATTAGTGTTGCCAACAAAAATGGGATTTGGTTTAGGTGTTGGTGAAAAAAATAAATGGTTAATTGGAACTGAAATTACTTTTCAAGAAAACAGTCAATTAACGAATCGATTTGATGATATTACAAATGTGAGTTTTGAAAATTCTCAAAAATATGTAATAGGTGGATATTATATTCCTAAATTTGATTCTTTTACAAGTTACTTAAGTAGAGTTGTTTATAGAGCTGGTTTTAGATATGAAAACACTGGACTAGTCATAAAGGACAAGAGTATTGAAGATTATGGCATGAATTTTGGATTAGGATTACCACTAGGTTTTTCAAAAATAGATGTAGGTCTAGAAGTAGGAGTAAGAGGAACTACTTATTACAATCTAGTAAGAGAAAATTATTTTAACTTAAGTGTAGGTTTATCTTTAAGTGACAAATGGTTTAAAAAACGTAAAATTGATTAATAATTTTTTAGAATAGTTATAAAATGAAAACTAAATTATCTTTATTATTTGTAACAGCAATAGGTTTATTTGCAAATGCTCAAAATAGTGAAGCATGTACAGAAACGTTAAGTTTAATGGCATCTTCTGTAAAAGCAAAAGACCCAGCGGGTTATGATTATTTAACAACCTTAAGAAAGGATTGTCCATCTTTTGATAAAAGAGTATTTTCTTATGGAGAATTTGCTATAAAACAAAAAATTGACAATGCTACAGGAGCCGAAAAAGAGAAGTATGTAAGAGATTTGATGAAATTCTATGAAGAAGCGTATAAGAACTTTCCTCAAGATAATCTTGGTGTAAATATGAAAAAAGGACTTACATTATTTAATTACAATGTAGGTACTAAAGAAGAAATATATGCACTTTTAGATAAAGCATTTACTTCAGATTTAGCAAATTTTGATTCAACAAGAGCTTTATATGCATATTTTGAAATATTTGTTAAAGACTATGAAGCTGGTAATAAAGGCATAGAATTACAACAAGTGTTTGATAAATATGATGACATATTAGAAAAATTAGCAACGCAAGAAAAAGAATATTCTTCTGAAAAAGATGTTTTAATTGAAAAAGAAGAATCAGGTCAAACTTTAGATACTAAAGAAGCAAAAGCAAAAGCTAGAGTAGAAGCTAATTTAGAAGATATTGTAACAGTTACTTCAAGTATGGATGCCATTATTGTTAAGTTATCTTCATGTGATAAATTGATTCCTTTTTACCAAAAATCATTTGAAGCTAACAAGACAAATAAAGTTTGGTTGTTAAGAGCGGCAGATCGTTTAGAAGCTAAAGGTTGTGATGAGGATCCATTATTTGGTAAAATTTCAGAAGCTTTATTAAAAGTTGATCCAAGTGCTCCAGCTTATGAAAAACAAGGTATTGTAGAATATCAAAAGAAAAATATCGCTAAAGCTGTTGAATATTTAAACAAAGCGGCAGATATGTACACAGAAAATACTAAAAAAGCAAATGTGTATATGAAAGTTGCTACGATATATTCGAAATCAAACAAAAGCCAAGCGCGTAATTATGCTAAAAAAGCAATACAAGTTAAACCTTCTTATGGTAAAGCATATTTGTTAATAGCACAATTGTATGGAAGTAGTATTAATGATTGTGGAAAAGATCAGTTTGAAAAAAGAGCAATGTATTGGTTAGCAGCTCAGTATTGTGATAAAGCAGCAGCAGCAGATTCATCATTGAGAGGTACAGCTAGTAGTACAGCATCAAGATATAGAGCTTCAGCTCCTTCAAAATCGGAGATATTTAGTCATCCTGATGGTAATATGTCTGGAAAAAGAATCGCATTTAACTGTTGGGTTGGAGAAAGCGTTACTGTTCCAACATTGTAAAAATGAATAAAAAATATAGAAATAGAACACTTAATATAGTCACGATAGCTTTTATCGTGACTATGTTTTTTTCTTGTGAAGGCTCTCTAAAAGATGTACAAAAGTTTAATCGTTCTTCTTTTTTACCTTCTGGTGAAGTAGATTCTATTAATTTAAAATATACCGATTCTGGTAAAGTAAAATCTATTTTGGTAAGTAAGAAAATGTTAGATTACAGTAACATTCAAAATGCTTTTACCGAATTTCCTAAAGGGGTTGTTGTAACCATGTTTGATGGTAAAAATCAAACTACTATAATTGAAGCAAATTATGCAATATCTTACAAAAAAACTAATATTATAGATTTACAAGGTAATGTAACAATCACCTCTCATGATGGTAAAAAATTAGAAACTTCCCAACTCTATTTTGACCAAAAAAACGAATGGTTTTTTACCGAAAAACAATTCAAATATATTGATGAATCAGGTGGATTTCTTCAAGGTCCAGGAGTCGATTTTAGTAAAGACTTTAAAATCTTCAATATGCAAACTAGTAGTGGAGAAATTACTAAAGTAGAGTAAAAAACAATTTTAATATTGTCAATTAATTTTCTTATTTTTGGTACAAAATTACTAGAAATGAATTTCGTTAAGTATTTCCCATATTTTTATATTGTTTTTGCACTTTTTTTTATATATGATGCTTTTACAAAATATATAAATAATGAAAATTATATTGTAAGTATTCTTTTTGCAGTTGTAGCAATATTTATGTTTTTCTTTAGAAGACATTTCAACAATAAATTCAAAAATAGACAACAGTAATATATGGAAATAGCCATTATTATTAGCTGCTTGCTTCTTTCTGCTTTTTTTTCAGGAATGGAAATAGCTTATGTTTCATCTAACAAAGTATATCTTTCAATTGAAAAAAAACAACAAAATCTTAACGCTAAAATTTTATCTAAACTTACAGAAAAACCTTCTCAATTTATTACTTCAATGTTAGTGGGTAATAATGTAGTTTTAGTTATTTATGGTATTTATTCTG
>JAAURU010000434.1 GCA_012032075.1 Flavobacterium sp. | reverse complement strand
TTTTAGTGTTTCTTTTTTATTATTGAAATACTATGAAAAGCAAATCGTATATCTACATAAAGAGTTAGCCAAATTAAAAGTTTCAGTCACAACTCTATTGCAAAACCAAGAGGAAGAATGGCTAGGTAGTCCGAAGTTAAACAACATTTTTAATTTTAGTGAAAGTAAATTATACCGTTTACTAAAAACCAACGAAATTAATCATTTAAAAATAGAAGGAAAGTATCATTATCTTAAAAGTTTCTTTAACCCAAATTATGCATTAGACTTTGTAATGAAGCGAAAAATTACAAAAAAAGATGAAAAAGAACGGAAATTTTTTCCCACAAATGAAGTTTTATTACATTGAGGACAAAAAAATCGAGTATTTTTTTTAGATTTAAAGTCATCTTTTGAGGTAATAAATTTCTAATGCATAATTTGGGTTTAATCAATATTTAATGGAGAAAGTTGAGGGAAAGTAATCAGATATTTATTGTGGGTTGAGGTAGAATGTTATAGACAGTGTAATTCAAAAAGTTATTCTAAAAATTTGAGTTAATTAAAAAGCTTAAAAATTACTTTTACATACTACCAGAATCAAGCCAGTTTGACCAATGCGTATTAGGTTGTAATGTTGGTTTATAAAGAGTAGGGTCGTTTGATACAATTACTTTGGCTATTAGTTGCCAAGTTTCATAAGAACTAGGTCTATTGTTTTCCCAAATTGTCTTTTTGTAATCATCATTTGTAGCTTCTTGCTCTCTTGTCATTTTTTTAAATTCCTCTAAAGTTAATCCTGCCATTCCTGTTACTTTTTCATTAAAATCATAAATTTTTTGTAACTGGTCTTCTGTCATTTTTGGAGTAAGTTGCCATTCAAAGTCTTTGTGAAACCATTCGTCAAGGACTAGTATTTTTTTTAAGTCTTTTGGTATGGATTTATATAATTCTTGGTCTGTTGCCCGAAACAAATCTCTATGGTTTAAAACCGCAAGTTTTGCTACTTCATCTGCACTTATTGTATTGGGTTCATATTCTTTTAATTCAATACCAGCATTTTTATAGTCTTGCTTAGTATATTGTAAAGCAACTTGCTCACCACGCACTAACCAATATTTTGCGTCATTTTTTAAAACTACATTATCAATAGTTTCAATAAAATTATCAGAATCAATAGGGTAGATGCAGTAACTACTAGTTGGTCGATTGTTATAGTATTCTAAATTTTCTAAACAATTACCGTAATAATAAATTTCTAATGCAACATAACCTTCTCTTGGATTAAAACCTAATCGCTCAATAGCAATTGCCCAGTTCCCATTATCATTTCTAAAAACATTTAATCTTACATCAATAAGATAGGAGTAAAAATGACCTAGTGGAACAAAGGTGCAATAAAAACTATCATTAGAATGGTCAAGTGTATTTAGTATTTCTTGCTCTGTCATTGATTTTCAATTTATTGTTTTCAAATGGAACACTACCATTACCCTTGATTGTGCACAAATGAGGTTTAGTATTAGTAAGGAGGTTATAACGAAGGGGTGTTTAGTTTTCAAAAATTAATGTTTTAATTAACCATTCTTAAAATGTCCACATTTTGGACAAGCAATCCACTCTTCTTTTACAGGAGCGAAACATTTTACGCATTCATTTTGTCGATGCAGTAGTGTTTCTAGTCTTTTACTTCTCATGGTATAGATTTCTGGTATTTCGTTTAAAAAAACTCGATTCTTTACCTTTTTCTGTTATTAGATAAAGTTGGTCTTTTGCTCTTGTAATGGCTACATAAAACAATCTTCTCTCTTCTTCTAATAATAGATTATAATCAGCCGTTTTTATGATTTGAAATAATCGATCTTCTAACCAAACATCTGGAAAGCCACCTGAACCTTCTGTAAGTCCAATAATAAAAACAACTTTAGCTTCTAAACCTTTTGAAGCATGAATCGTCTTACCATTAAAAATAACCTTTCTTCCTTAAATTGCTCTCTAAATTTATAAAACATTTTATTCCTTCTATACAAAAATAAGATGTCATCTTTTGCATAACCATCTTCTAATAAGTCTTTTACTTTTTCTAAACAAAAGCGAATATTATCCTCTTCGTTATTTCCTTTTTGAATGATTATTTTTTGTTGTGAATCTTTAATTGCTTTAATTTCTTTGCTTATTTGGTGTTTATTATGCTTAATAACCTCGTTACTGGCATCTACAATGTTTTTTTCACTTCTATAATTTTGATTTAATTTTATAACTTGTGAATTAGTAAAATATTTTTCAAATCCTACAATATATTCTACATTTGATCCTCTAAAACCATAAATACTTTGCCAGTCGTCTCCCACACAAAATAATTGTGATTCGGGTTTGATAATCATTTTCAATAAATCAACTTGTAAATTATTTACATCTTGAAACTCATCTACTAAAATATAATGGTATTTATTTTGATAGCGTTGTCTTATATCGTCATAATTTTGAAATAAGGATGCCGATTTTGAGATTAAATCATTAAAATCTAAATAAGATTTATTAGTAGTGTAGTCTAAATAATTTTGAATAATAGGTAAAGCCAATTCATAAAAAACTCTTATGCGCTCATGTTTATCCTTTGATGCACGATTAGCAATTTCTGCCAAAGTCGTATTTTCGACTTTTATCATGTCGCAAATACGAATAATTTGGTTTACAAAATCTCTTACTTCTTCAAAATAACCATTAAATTCTTCTCTAAAAGACAATTGTTTAGTTTTCAGAAAATCCATTGGTAGCCTACTTTTTACAATTTCATCTAATGTATGGTTAAAAAGAGCAGTGTCTTTGGTATGGCTTTCAAATGTTTTAGCATATAAAATAGTACCTTTGGCAAATTGTTTTTCTTTCCCTTGCATAGGATAACTTAAATCGCTTACATGTTCTAAGTACATATTGGCATCTGGAATATAAAAATCGGGTCTAAAATTAAAGTCTTTTACATTTAATAAAGGTTCATATTCAAAAGGAATACTATGTCTATAGAACCAATCAGCTATATATTGTTCCGATTTTGATTTTACTTTAGTACCGTTTAATGTAGTGTAGTATTTACCATCTTTAATACTAGTATTTTCAAACTCTTTTTTGGTATGAATTTTATCGACTAAATAATCTAAAACATATCGTTTAGTTCTTA
>JAAURU010000433.1 GCA_012032075.1 Flavobacterium sp. | reverse complement strand
TAATAAAAATAGTAATTAACAGTTGTTAATAAGTAAAAAGATAACTAAATATTTAAATTAAAAATCAGCTATTTAAATAAAATTTTAAGTGTTAATATAATTGTATAACTATCTAAAACTTTAATATTGTATAAAATTCTAAAAACTTATAGTCACTATTAACACACTATCATAACCATCATAAATTTTTAAAATTAATTAAATCTTTTTTATTGTTTTTAATAATTGTTGAAAACTCTCTTTTTTTTAGAACTAAACAATTTTTAAATGATTAATCATTTCTAAAACGATCTAAAATTGCTTTTGTTCGTTCTATATCATTTGGATGAACCTTTAATTTTATACCTCCATAAGCAATAGAAGCAAATGGATCTATAGAGACTAACGTTTCGTTCTCAAAAAAATAAGATATGCCTTCATTATCTAATAGATTTTTTAGAATATAGGTTTCATGAGGAAAATTAAAAATAGCTACTGTTACAAATTCTTTCATAGTTAAATCCTTTTTATAAAGATGACAAATAAGTTATTTTTTTATTAATTCTAATTTCTAAATTCTACATTCTAATTTCTTCTTCGTAACTTTCCACATTAATTAAAAATATAGCCAAGATAAATTTTTATGAGAATACAGAAAAAGTATAAAAGCTATATTCATGTGTTCTTATAAAAAATGATAACGCACACATAAAAGATACAATGAGTAAGAAACCAAAAAAATTTGGTAAAAAAGCTAAAGACTTTACCGCACAAATATTTAAAATACTTTCAAAAGAGCCTTCTAAATCTTTTAATTACAAACAAATTTCTGCCGCTTTAGAATTGAATGATACTAAAAGTAGAAATGAAATTATAAGAGATTTAAAGTTATTAAAAGCACAAGATAAAATTCATGAAACAGAAGTAGGAAAATATCAGATTATATCCAAATCGGAATACTATGAAGGAACTATTGATATGACCTCAAGAAAATCAGGTTATTTTGTTTGTGATGAATTAGAAGATGATGTTTATATTCCTTTTATAAATTTGAATCATGCTTTAGATAATGACAAAGTAAGAGCTTACATTTACAATAGAAGAAGTTCTAGAAAACCAGAAGCTGAAGTTCTAGAAATTCTTGAAAGAGCTAAAACAGAATTTGTTGGAGTAATTGATATTCAAAAAAACTTTGCATTTGTTACTACTACCAATGCAAAAATGTACACCGATATTTTTATTCCTAAAAATAAAATAAATGGAGCAGAACACGGAGATGTAGTTTTAGTAAATATGGAAGATTGGCCAAAAAAAGCTGATTCTCCTTTTGGAACTGTAATAAAAGTATTAGGAAAACCAGGAGAACACAATACCGAAATTCATGCTATTTTAGCAGAATATGGTTTACCTTACGATTTTCCTATTGAAGTAGAAGCTTATGCTAATAAAATAGATACTTCTATTACTGCTGAAGAAATTGCAAAACGTAGAGACATGAGAGAGGTTTTAACCTTTACAATTGATCCAAAAGATGCAAAAGATTTTGACGATGCTTTATCTTTTCAAGTATTAGAAAACGGAAATTATGAAATAGGTGTTCACATTGCAGATGTTTCACATTATTTGAAAGAAGGAACTATCTTAGATGATGAAGCTTATAATAGAGCTACTTCTGTTTATTTAGTTGATAGAGTAGTGCCAATGCTACCTGAAGTCTTATCTAATTTTGCTTGTTCGTTAAGACCTCATGAAGAAAAATATACTTTTTCTGCCATTTTCCAATTGAATAAAAAGGCTGAAGTTGTAGATTCTTGGTTTGGTAGAACTGTAATTTATAGTGACCAACGTTTTGCTTACGAAGAAGCCCAATATATTATTGAAAGCAACACTAAAATAATAATTCCGCTGAAGAAAAGTTGCTTCTTGACGACACTAATAAAAAATCATTAGCTAAGTCGTCAAAAAGTAAAAGTGATATAATTCCAGCAGAAATTTCATTAACTGGGGCAGCATATAAAGTTCCTCAACCTATTGTAGATGCAACTTTGCAACTAGATGAATTGGCTAAAATACTTCGCAGAAAAAGAATGGCAAATGGAGCAATTTCTTTTGATAAAGTAGAAGTAAAATTCAACTTGAATAAAGAAGCAGAACCAATAGGTGTTTTCTTTAAAGTTTCTAAAGATGCTAATCATTTAATTGAAGAATTTATGTTATTAGCCAATAGGAAAGTGGCAGAATTCATTGGTAAACAAAAGAAAACATTTATTTATCGTATTCATGATGAACCAAACGAAGATAAATTATTTAATCTTCAAGCATTGATTTCAAAATTTGGATACAAATTAGATTTACGTAACAAAAATGATATTTCTAAATCATTAAACCAATTAATGGAAGATGTTAATGGTAAAAAAGAACAAAATTTAGTAGATACATTAGCTATTAGAACTATGAGTAAAGCGGTTTATTCTACTGATAATATTGGTCATTATGGTTTAGCTTTCGATTATTACAGTCATTTTACATCACCTATTCGTCGTTATCCAGATGTTATGGCACACCGTTTGTTACAATATTATTTAGATGGTGGGAAAAGTGTAGATGAAGAAACGTATGAAGAAAAATGTAGGCATTCTTCAGATATGGAAGGTTTAGCAGCACAAGCTGAAAGAGATTCTATCAAATACATGCAAGTAAAATACATGCAAGATCATAAAGATGAAGAATTTTTAGGAGTAATTTCTGGTGTTACCGAATGGGGAATTTATGTTGAAATTATTGAAAATAAATGTGAAGGAATGTGTCGCATTCGTGAAATAAAAGATGATTATTATACGTTTGATGATAAACAATATGCTTTAGTAGGTGAAGTTTCAAAAAATATTTTACAATTAGGAGATGAAGTGTATGTAAAAGTTAAAAATGCCGATTTAGTGAAGAAACAACTAGATTTTTGGTATTTAAGAAAGAAAGAATAATCAATTAATGTCATCCTATGTTTGCAAAAGGAAGTTCTTTGAAAATTTTATAAATTTATTTCAACAGAAGAAAGAGAAAGATAAAAAGCTAAATCTTGTCATTGGTCAATTAAGACTGTTCGGAATGCTAGTTCCTTTCTCTCTCTGCTTTTGAACTTGGACAGTTCATTGGTCAAAAAGACCGTATTTAGGATTGATAAGTCTCAAG
>JAAURU010000432.1 GCA_012032075.1 Flavobacterium sp. | reverse complement strand
CATTACTTTGAGAAATAGCTTTAAAGAATAGATTGGAAATAGAAAGAATACAGACAAGAAATAAAATGTAGTAATTTGTAATTCATAAAATAAGTAATTTTTTTATCATAATAAATTTTTTAAGTTAACAACTATGAGAATTAGATTTAAAACTGGTTATTTATTAATGTGACTTATAAAATAACCAGTCAATTTTAAAGTTATATTAATCAATTTTAAAAACTAATGGGAAATCGTATTTTACATTTACTAATTCCCCTCTATGTCTTCCCGGTTGAAATTTAGGCAATAGAGAAACTATTCTAATTGCTTCTTTGTCTAATGTGCCAGATTTGTCTGGAGAAGTAGTTTTAATATCTTTAACATCACCAAAACATATCTATTATAAAAGTAAATTTCTACTTTTCCTTGAATTTCATCTTGAAAAGCTTCTTTAGGATATCTAAATTGTTTTTTAACATGATTACTCATTTTAAGATTAAAGCAATCAATAGATTCTCTTCTTGAAAGTTCTTCATTACATCCTTTAAAAACAGGAACAATATCAGTTTGATCGAAAGGAACTGTTTCTTCAATGGCATTAATTGGAATAACTGCCTTGAAGGAATAAACCGAAAACAGTAAAATTACAGATAATAAACAAAATGTAAATTTAGTAATTCTTAATAGGGTAGTTTTTTGAATCATAATTTGGGGATTTAAGATTATTAAAACATTTTTTTTAACTAAAGCATAAGCAAATTTTAACATTGTTTACACTTTTCTTATACTAAAGTACGTAAAAAATAACATAATATTAAAAAATGTGAAAAAAATATTTAAATAATAATATTATTGTAAGATTTTTAGGAATATAATATTTGAAGCAGGTGTATTTGTAGGATTTTTAATTACTTATTCTCTTTAATGACAAGCTTAAATTTAAATTCATGATTAGATTTAAAAAAAATAGCTAATAAAATAAGATTATTAGCCAATTATAAAAGTGGGATTATTTGTATTTTTGCAGCTATTGAAGTTTATAGGTTAATGGAAAATTATATTGAACATTAACCGCTTTATTATTATGTTTACCTGGAATAAAATTAGGCAATAATGAGATTATCTTTTTTGCCTCTGGCTCAAGCAATGAAGTATTCTCTCCTATTCCTTTTGCAGTGATATCCTTAACATATCCTTCTTTATCAATCATAAAAGTAATTATAACATTTCCTTGTATATTCTTTTTAACAGCTTCCTCTGGATATGTAAAATATTTTATAATATGTTCTTTCATTTTCTCATTAAAGCAGTTTTTTGCTTCTTCATTTGAAATATTCTCACAGCCTGCAAACCTTGGAATTTCATCCATTATATCAAAAGAAACTGCCATTTCTTTTTTACTTTCTTTTTGTTGTGCAATAGCTTTTGTAGAAAATACAGAAATTAACAACACAACTACTGGAATGACTACTACATACTTCATCATTCCGATTTTTTGATTTTGATTTTTGTAACATAACGATACGTTTTTTGATTAATGATTGATTGAAAAAATTATTTGTAAATGTGATATTTTCGATTTGAAAAATTTGATTAATTATAGTTTCAAAATATTTCTTCTTATCTAAAGAAACACTGAACGCATCTGCCTGAAATTCATGAACTTCTGCTAATTTATTTGGTAAACATAAAGCAAGGGATTGAACCAAAATATTATTTTAGTAATTTCCAAAATAAGTAAATCTAAAGAATGTTTTTTGATTTATGAATTAACTCATGCTGTAAGATAGTATCAAAATCTTTGTTTTTTTCTCCAATAAAAATAAAATTTAAGAAAGAAAATGCCTGATTAGAATTTGCAATTACATGAATTCTTACTCCTTTATAAATAACAATTTTTGTGCTTTTTTTAAGCTTAACTAATTTACTAATTTTCAGTAAAAACAAGAAAGCAAAAATTACTAAGCCAATAGCGTATATAAATTCGAGTAGATAGTTTTCTAGAAGAAAAATTTTAGAAAAAGAATCTAATTGTTTGTTTAGATTATTTGTAACAATTATTTCTTTTAATTGGACTACTTGGTTATAGTTTTCTACCAAAGGAACATATAGAACTGGTAGTACTAAAGATAAAATAAAACTACCTAATAAATAAAATCTGTTCCAATTGAAAAAAGTTTCTTTAGCGAAAAGAAATTGGTAAACAATTAAAAATACTAATTGAATGCAAATAGTTTGTACACTATAATATATAAAATCATTCATCTTTATTCTTTTTAATTTCGTTTAATAATGCTTCCATATCTTTCAAATCAATATCATTCTTTTTTACAAAAAAGGAAACCATATTTTTAAATGACCCTTGAAAATAATTTTCTACTAATTTATTCAATGAAGAATTACTATATTCAGCTTTCTTAACTATGGGAAAATAAATATAGCCTTTCCCTTCTTGCCTATGTGTAACAAATTCCTTTGTTTCTAAAATTCGTATTATAGTAGAAACGGTATTGTAAGCTGGTTTTGGATGAGAAAGAACTTCAATTATATCTTTTACATTACCTTCTTCTAATTGCCATAAAACCTGCATTATTTCTTCTTCTGCTTTTGTGAGTTGCTTTATCATGTTTCAACTAAATTTTTAGTTTACAAAAACAAATATATAACTAATTTTTTAGTTTTAACTAATTTTTTAGTTAATTTTATTTTTTATATATTTATACAATACAAAAACAAGATGGAATATCTATTATTGATTATTGGTTTTATTTGTATGCTTACAGGGATTGTAGGCAGTTTTTTACCTGTTCTACCAGGACCAACTGTAAGCTGGGCTGGCATATTATTACTCTATTTGTGTCCGACAATTCCCTATAATTATTGGGTTTTAGGAATTACTTTACTAATTGCGATTATAATTGCGATTTTAGATTATGTCATTCCTGCAAAAGGAACAAAACGATTTGGGGGAAGTAAATATGGAATTTGGGGAACTAATATTGGCCTTGTGATAGGTTTATTTTTTCCCCCTTTTGGTTTTATTGTTGGGCCTTTTTTAGGTGCGCTGTTAGGAGAACTACTATTCGATAGTAAAAATCACAATAGAGCACTAAAAGCAGCAACTGGTTCTTTATTAGGGTTTCTAGCAGGAACTTTGATGAAATTTTTAGTTTCAATAATTTATTTAGGTCTTTTTCCTA
>JAAURU010000028.1 GCA_012032075.1 Flavobacterium sp. | reverse complement strand
TATTTTCATTTCTTCCAAGCATAGATATTAATTTGAAAATCAAATCCTGCATATGACTTTAATCCCAAAAAAGGAGAAGGTTTATTCCAAGGATTATGCAAATAAACCCTAAAACCTTCACCAGATAAAAAAAAACAATATTTTATCCAAACTTTGTTTATGATCTACTTTTGAATGATATTCAATAAATATCTGTTGAACTGAACTCAATAAACCTTCACATCTGGGTAATACAAATTCTTCAGCCCCTTCTATGTCCATTTTTATAAATCAAATTTATAATGTTTCAGTAAATCTGCAATATCAACAGTCTCAACAATTATATTGGTGTTCTCATTAATACTTATTTGACCACCATCAGCACCATCTGGAGCAAAATTGAGAGTTGTATTTTCGTACCAAACTGCTTTGTTGATTAATGTAACGTCTTCGTAACCATTACCATGTACGTTATTTTCTAGGTAACCGAATATTTTAGGATCTGCTTCAAATGCAATTAACTCTGCTTTTGGATACAATTCTTTAAAAAAAAGGATACTTAATCCAATGTTAGCTCCGATGTCTAATATTTTAGGATTCGGTTTATTGACACTAAAATTTTATAAAATTTCTTTCTAAAAAATAATTCTTTTTTTTCTATCATTTTTAACATTATCTACCAAAATAGATAAATAAGGATCAACTACTAGAAACATTATTAAAGTAGCAAAACCATTAATCAATGCAGATAAATTACTTGAAGTAGCTCTGAATTCAGGATTTAAATAACCTGCATAAATAGCAGATATAACACCTGTTGATAATATTGCTGTGCCAATTATATTGTATATAAATATTTTAAAATTATAACTTTTTATTTCCAATAATGAGTTTATATTCTCTTTATTAGGTAATCTTAATTTATTTGTTTCTTTTATATTTTCTTTGAAAACAATAAATAAAGATTTAAAAATAGTTTGATTTTCATTTACATTCTTAATTACTAAAGTTAATAATCTTTGCATTATTGGAGTTGTAATAATACCAATTAAAGTTGCCAAACTATAAATCAATAAAATTAAACGAAAAACATATTCGGGATCTAATATATAAATATTTGCGAGTGTTTTTTCAATATAATTAGCTAATAAAGGTGCTTGAAATCCATTAGCCGTTCTTGAAATTAAAACCAAAATATTATATACTGAAAAAGAGACTGCTATCTTTTGTGTTCTTACACCTGCAATCCGAGCTGAAAAAGAATACGTTGCTATTAAAATTGATTATTAAATTTAAAAATATTAATATTATAATTGTGGTGTACATAAAAAAATGGGCGTCAATTTATTTAATTATTAATTTGCACAGTAATCATTTATTACACCCTGTGTACACTGATACATTTGATCTATACAATATGGAGTGTTACAACCTCCAGTACACAACCTATACCTGCAACGAAAGCTACTTGAATATGTTCCCATGTACTACAACATTCACTATTTGTAGTTCCATTTTCATTTCTAGGTCTTTTACCACAACCAGGAGTTGCTAATCTTGATAATCTATCATTTTCTTCTTTAACTTTAATATTCAAAAATTCATCATATTTTGAATATTTAGTTTTAAACTTTGCCAAATTAGCATTAAATTTTTGCAAATCTAATAAGAATGTATTCCTATCATATGGCTTTGAATAAATCGCTCTAAATTGATTTGAAAGAATTATTAATTCTTTGTCATTAGAAAATTTTTGGTACTCAAATAAATCCCCTTTTGTTAAAGAATTTTCATTTTCTATTATACTAATGTTTTTATCCATTGTTTCTTGATTTACATTTTCTTCATTACTACATGAAGTTAAGACAGCAAATGTAAATAAACATAATATTAATTGTTTCATTTTGTTATTTTTTTGTTTTAAGTTATTTTGCTGACGCCCAAGTTGCAAATATAAAACATAAATTAAAAAAGACACAAATATGTGTCTTAATTATTTTATTATTATGCTGAAATTTATGATGTGATAGAAAATGACGAAATAGCATTTATAAAACTTATAGGAAAAAAAATACGTCAAAAACGTATTGAACAAAAACTATCACAAGAAATATTGTCTTTTGACGCAGATATACCAAGAAATCAAATTGGCAGAATAGAACGAGGTGAAATCAACACTTCATTAGGAACTCTTTATAAAATTTGTAAAGCACTCAAAATAGAAGTTAAAGATATAATATTATAAAACAATCTATTAACTATTATTTTATGAAAAATTTTTGAATAAAATAATGAATACTTTGAATTTTCATTTTTTTTATAAAAGATTTGGAAAGTGATATACTAATTTAGAAGTTAGAATCTTGAAATTAGAAATTTGATGTTAGAATTTTATATGCTAAACTTCTATTTAGAATATTCTTAGTATCTAGTACTTATATATTTTTAAGAAAAATTTTATAATTAATTCAAATTGTAAATTAATTGATTTTTACTTTCCAATTCCTTGAATAACTAAAAATGTTAATATAATCAATACGATAAAAAAGTTAATTAGTAATTTCTTTTTTGTAAATTTATTAACTATTAAAAGATAGATTATATCTAAAATAGCTAATAAGATTATCATTGGAAAACCAATAAAAGCAAAAACTAAAATATTAGGGTTTCCTATACAAGATTTAGAATTATTATCTGTAAAAATTATACTATAAACTACAAAAAACAATATGATAACGATTGTTATTATTATTCGTATTGATAAATGTTTTTCTTCTAATTTTGTCATTTTATTTATAAAAGGTTTTCTAAAAAAATACTAAACGATATAATTGTCACTCAAACATTCTTTACTTATACTAAAAAATAAATGATGGAATTAATATGGAAAATTATTATTTTGTTTAAATTTTTATCAAAAAAATTGAATCATACACTTTAATTTCGTCTGAAAACTCTCCTCTTGTTCCTTCTTCAATTGTGTCAGATACATAATTTTTTTCTTCCATGATTATTGAATATATTTTTGGATCATGTCCACTTTCAAAATCTAAAAACTTTCTTTTCTTTATTAATTTAAAATGAAACTCTCCATTTTCATTAGTAAATACAATATTCTTATCAATATTTACTTTTACATTTTGAATTGGTTTTTTACTTTCGACATCAAACACATAGCCTTTAATTTCAGGTCTATCAATTTTTGTTGAACATGAAGTAATTAAAATTAATATGAATAAATATTTTTTCATAATATGTTTATTTTTGTTAACCAAATTAATCCTAATACATCGTTTTCAGAAGCTGCAATTCTTTTAAAATCATACCATCTAGGATCATTGTTGTAGTATTTCATCAAATCTATCTCGCCATTTGTAGGGTAATTAAAACCTCCTTTATTAGTTGGAATTGTATTAGATAAAGTTGAACTCCCTTTATGTTTGTAAGAATAAAATGCATCTGTTGCATAAAGTTTCAGGATTTCATGTCCAATCTCGTGAGCTGAAGTAAAAGAGAAATCATTATCTACATCATTAAAACTGCCCATCCAATACCAACTTTTATCTCCTTTCATATAACCTACATTGTAAACTATTCTTTGAAACATTATGTTTCCAAAAAAAGATTTTATACTATTAACACTTCCAGGATTCATAGATCTTAACCACGGTTGATTGGTATTATATACTAAATTAACATAATCCATTGCATTTTCTTGAGTATTAATTGCATCAATATAAACCTCAAAAGCCTCACCATTTATAATTATATTCTTAGCAACTGAGTGATTTCTATTTCTTCCCCAATGATAATTTAGTACCATCTATTGCTAATTTTTCTAAATCTTGATAGCTCTTAGTTCTAGTTCTTATTACTGGTTTACTTGGATTAATTTGAGAAGCAGGAATATCATCCCAAGGACATTCCGTAATAGTTAATCCATCTACACCTACTAAAGTTTCATTACATTCCAATCCATTTGCTCCACCATCTTTTAAATTTACTCGCAAAGTGGTGTCAATTCTTTTTGATTTTTTGTCAATTTTGACATCAACCCAGTTTACTTCATTATATTTTGTTTCAAATTCAATTTCAACTTGTTTCCTTTGGTTTCCTTTTGTAGCTAAAATTTTTGCTTTTAACTTTTTTCCATTAAAACGAGTGCTTTCATATATTTCATCGGTATCAAAACCATCCCAATAAATACTATAATTTCCTGTTTTTGTATAGTCTGGCTCTTCAATAAAATATTTTGACAGAACTTCTTTGAAATCATACACTTTAAATTCTTGACTACTTGATTTCGAATCAAACTCTTTTTGAATTTTACTTTTATTTTCTGCTTGTATAACGATTTCTTTTAAATAAGTCATTGCAAATATTGTATTACCATCATCATCTAAAATTTCAAAAGACAAAGAATCAATTGGAGTACCAATTAATTTATAATTAAATTTAATAAATGGATTTTCAGTTTTATTTTCAAAATTAGCAATTCCAAATGGAACAATTTCTTTTGAAGTTTTATCTATTTCAAATGTAATATCAAAATCAATATTTGTGTTTATTGTTGGAGCTTTTTCAGGATTTCCATAACTAACTCCATTTTCAACAGCAGTCTCACTTATAGTTGTTGCAGCACTATAAACTATATTTTCTTTTGTATAAATGTTATAATCTCCTCCTGTAGTTTCAATTATTTTACCACCAACAATTCTTGTTCTAGTCATGTAAAAAAAATATCATTTTATAACAGCATATATTTCTAACTTCTAGTTTCTAACTTCTACCTTAAATTGGCATGTACTCTTCTGCTTTCCATTCATTAGCTAAAAGGTTTACGAAATGGTAATGTACCTTGTCATTTTTATCGAATGCTCCGTTTTTGTTAATATCTTCTATACAACGGAAATACAAACGTTTTTGAACTTCAATGATATTCCAATCGATTAGTTCTTGCAAAGGCTCAGATATTTTAGTGAATTTAGAACCGTTTGAATAGCTTAAATACAATGATTTAATATCGTTTTGATCTATTTTATCATCTTTATTTGTATCATCATCTACTAAAGTATAAACCAAAATTTGTTTTTTAAATTTATCAGAAATCGTATTTAAAAAAGTAACTGTTTGAATTTGGATTTTATCATCTGTTAACTTAATAACATTTGTAGAATCGATATGCTGAAATTTCAAGTTGTCAAAGTAACCTGTTAATTCAAATCGGTTATAGTTTGAAATGGCATAACTCACTTGATTCGTTTTACTAGAACCATATACTTTACTGTAATCATCGTACACTCTAACATCACCAACAGGATGAATTAAATAATTACTTCCTTCCATGTGAATAGGTAAATCGGCAATTTTTATGGATGAAGTATCTACTTTTTTTGGAGAAATAGATTCTTTTACTTGTTCATAAATTACTTTTGGAGTTTGCTTTTCTTGTTTACAACTTATCATTGTTGCAAGAAATAGTAATGGAATAATGCGAGATATTATTTTCATTCTGTATCTTTTTATAATTTTCATTGTAATACAAAACGCTTTTCAATTAGTTTTAACCTTAAAACGCTACTTATTTATAGAATTATAACCCTCAAATATACTAATTTTTTAAATTGGTTAATTTACAATCGTGCAATTAACTTGAGGTTAAAAACACGAGTGGTTAAAAAATTAGGTATTCCATATTGTGATTTTGTATAAACATCTCTTACCCATGTATTTGTAATAGCATTTTGATTATTAAATAAATTGAAAATTTCAAACCCAAGAGAAAATTCACTAAAAGGTTCTAACCATTTTTTTGTAGAAGTTAAGCTTTCATCTTTAAATACATAAGAAAACCCAGCATCTGCACGTCTATAATCTTTTAAACGTAGTTGGTATTCATAAGGATCAGCATAAGAAGGAGAACCACCTGGTAAACCTGTATTATATACTAAATTCAAATACACTTTTACATTAGGAATATTTGGCATGTAATCTTGAAACAATAATCCAAATTTTAAACGTTGGTCTGTTGGTCGTGAAATATAACCCCTATCATTTTGATTTTCTTCTGTTTTTAGAAAACCAAAACTGAACCAAGATTCAGTTCCTGGTACAAATTCACCATTTAATCTTGTATCAAAACCATAAGCATAAGCTTCCGCTTCATTATTTGCTTTGTAGCGAATCCTAACATTATCAATTGTATAAGTATTGACATCGGTCATATTTTTATAATATACTTCACTTAGTAATTTGAAAGGTCTTTTTCCTAATTTAAAACTATAATCATTACTAAAAACTAAATGAAAAGATTTTTGTGCTTTAGTATTAGGTTGCACTACACCATTAAAATCCCTTAACTCACGATAAAATGGTGGTTGACTATACATTCCACCAGAAATTCGGAAAAGCATATCTTTTCCCAATCGGGTTTTACTACAAATTGAAGTCTTGGTGAAAAATAAAATGAGCGTCTCCATTTATATTCCTTCCAGAAACTTGCCATTGATGTCCTCTTACACCAAGATTTAACCAATATTTATGAGTCCCAAAGTTACCTTTATAATTCCATTGTGCATAACCCGAAAAACGGTTAATTGCTGTATAATTTGTAGCTCTTACATTTTGATAAGGAGCTAATGGACCTGTGTAAGGATTATAAGGTTGGTCGTTTTGGTAATCTAAAATAGGAGCTGGTAAAGAAAATCCAGCCGAATCTACTACTTCATATTCTACAATTCTATCATTATATCTTCCCTTGTAAATTTAAAACCCCATTCCATTTGCGATTTTTCGTTTAGCTCATGAAAACCTTTTACTTCTGCATTACCAATAATAGCATTCAAATTATTTCGAGCGTGATTTAATTGCGAACCAATACCTCTAGAAAAAACAACATCACCAAAAGTTTCAGAGCCAATATTTGAATCTACTTCTCCTAATCGATATTGCGCTAAAATATCATAATATTCTTGTTCTTGCGTTTGATAAAGGGAAGCGATAAACTTTAATTTATTCTTGTCATTATATTGGTAAACCGATTTTAAAGCACCAAAAACGGTTAAATATTTGTCTTTCTCCTGACCTTCATAAAAAACAACCAAAGCAACTGGATCGCTAATTGTTCCAAAGTTTGTTTGACGACTTAAAGGTTGATAATCATATCTATTTTGAGAAATATTTCCTAAAAAGCTCCAACTCCATTTTGTAGAAGCATTAAAATTAATCAAGGTTTGCACATCGGCAAAAGAAGGTCGAAAGTTGGTTTCTGTGTCTTGACTATTTACTAACAAACTATTATCTCTGTAACGAACACCAGTAATGTTAGTCCATTTTTGATTTTTTGAAATTGCTTCTGCTGTAATGCTTCCACCAAGTAAACTAGCATCAAATCCAACCGAAAATCGTTCTGGAGTTCTATAGGTTATATCTAATACAGAGGACATTTTATCTCCATATTTGGATTGAAATCCTCCAGCTGAAAAATCTACGTTTTCTACCATATTAGTATTGGTAAAACTCAACCCTTCTTGTTGACCAGAACGAATTAAAAAAGGGCGATAGACTTCAATTTCATTTACATACACTAAATTTTCGTCATAATTTCCACCTCTTACAGCATAAGAAGTACTCAATTCATTATTGGAATATACTCCTGGTAATGTTTTTATGATATTTTCAATTCCTCCATTTGCTCCTGGAATATTTCTAATAACAACAGGATCAATAGAAGTAACTCCCTCAATTCTTTTTTTACTACTTCCAACAACTGTTATATTTCCTATTTGAGTAACATTTGCATTTAAAACAGGATAGAATTCAAAATCTTCATTTTTTTTAAGTGTGGTTACTATGGTAGCACTTTTAAATGAAACATGAGAAAAATAATGTTAATTTCTACATTTGCAGGAACCTCTAATGAATAAAAACCATTCTTGTTAGTAACGGTTCCTTTTTCACCTACATTAATGGTGACATTTTCAATTGGATTATTAAATTCGTCAAGTATAACTCCTTTTATTCTAGCTGTTTGAGCTATAATAAGCTGATTCAAACAACAAATAAATAGTAAAAAAAATAGCTTTTTCAATTATATATATTTTTATTTATTCATAAAAAAATGGCTTTCAAAGGTAGTTGAATTTTTCATGTCATCAGTTACAACAACTTTGAACTCATTTCTTCCTTGAACATATTTCTTATCACTTAACGCATGAATTAACTTTTTAGTCTTATAATCATATTCCATTAATATCCATTCTCCGTTTAAGTAAGCATTATAAGCATCAATTCCCGACAAATTATCTGCTATTGAAACACTTAAAGTGCTTTGTTTTGATAAATCTTTTCCTTCTACAAAATTCACGTTATAAATTCTTGGAGGAACACTATCTTGAGCAATTTTATAATTGTCTAATGAACGAACACGGGTTGAAAAAGTATTCCCTTTTCGATACGTCTTATTATATTCTAATCGAAAACCATTAACCGAAGCAATAAATGTTTTGTCCAGTTGCTCATTGGTTAACTCATTAACATCGTTAAATGTTATAGTAATATTTTTATGAACTGGAATATTTTTATCTGAAAAAGATAATACACCATCTTTTACCTCAAAATTAAATTCAAAATCATCATAAAAAGCATTTTCTGGAATATAAACCGAAACATTTTCTTTAGTATAATTATTTTCTACTTTGGAACGCAAAAAATAAGGACTTTTTTCCGAATTGTTAGTAACTGTTGGAGTATCATCTTGAAATTCAATGGGAATAATAATAGTTGATTTGTTATTATGAAAATCGATAATTTCAATTTTATAATTATAAGTAGTATTAGGTTGAATGTTTAAAATTCCGTTGTTTTTATTTGCTTTAATAACAGACAAAGGATAAGACGAATACGAGAAAAGTTTTTGAACTCTTTGATTCATTTCTTTATAGCGCTTATAGTCCACTAAATTATTGATGTACCTACTTTCGTCAAAAGAAAAAGTTTCGAAATTATATTCGTAATACAAAACACCATTCAAATATGCATTCACTTTATACAAACCGTTTTTATTGTAAGGATTTGTACAATAATCATAAGCATTAATACCAAAACCTATTTTCCCATTTGTAGTTACTTTTGAAGCCAAATAACTACCATCACTTTGTTTATTAAATGATACTGAAACTGGTTTTTGTGATTTATTTACCACAACACTATCCATAGGATAAGCAATTATACCTTGTAAAAAAGGTTCTCTTTTATCATTTACAAATTTTGTAAAACCAAAATGAAGCGGATTAACTGCCTTTTCAGTTTTAGAATCTCTAAATTCAAAATGCAAATGAGGACCACCACTACCACCACTATTCCCTGAAAAAGCAATAATATCACCTTGTTTAACGGGTAAATCAGAAGCTTTTGGGAACATTTCTACTTCAAAAGATTTCTCAATATATTGTTGTTTTTTATGTATTCTTCAATGGCTCCATTTGCCCTTTGTAAATGACCATAAACAGAAACATAACCACTAGGATGAGTAATGTAAATTGCTTTACCATAACCAAAAGTAGAAACTTTTATTCTCGAAACATAACCATCTCCTGTAGCCAAAACATTTAGACCTTCTCTTTTATCTGTCTTTAAATCTAGCCCCGAATGAAAATGATTACTTCTTAGCTCACCAAATGAACCAGAAACATCTAAAGGAATTGTAAGAGGAGAAATAAAATCGGTTGGGTAATTAGTTTGTCCAAAAATGGAACAAGAAACCATTAAAAAAAGCAAAAATCTCATTATATACATTGTGTTTAGGCTAAAATAAGAAAAATAACTAATAAAAAGACTAGAAAAAAAAGACAATTTTTAAGTAATTAAAAATCAAATCATTATAAAAAAAATAAATAAAAACATAATTTTTTACCAAAAGTATTGTTATTATCCAATAGTAATGCTAATTTTGTAGCAATAGAAATGAATTTTATCATTCATGAATGGATTATCTAAACTAATTGATTCTCTTGAAATTAAATTTTTTAAGCTTAGCCATAAATTGGTTCAACTTGAAAACAAGAATGAAGAATTAATAACAAAAATTAAGGAATCTGAAACTATTCAGAAAAAACAATTGGTTGAGATTGAAAACCTTAAAGAAGAAATAGCAAATCTAAAAATGGTAAATTCATTATTAGGCAGTGAAGAAAACAAAAGAGAAACAAAACTCAAAATAAATTCATTAATTCGAGAAATCGATTATTGCATAGCACAACTTTCTGATTAGGAAGCATGAGTGAAAAATTAAAGATTAAAATATCAATTGCAGATAGAGTCTATCCATTAACGATAGCCGAAGATCAAGAAGAAGCTTTAAGAAGTGCTTCCAAAAAAATTGATAGTATGATAAAACAATTTGAAGAGAGCTATGCAGTAAGAGACAAACAAGATGTTTTAGCGATGTGTGCGTTGCAATTTGCTTCACAAACAGAACAAAAACAATTAGATGTTTCAAAAGATTATGATTCATCTTTTACAAGACTAAAGAATTTAGATATAAAATTGAGTGAGATTCTTTACAAAATAAATAACGTTCTTACAAAAAAACAAAGATACTGCCTACATTAGTATATATTTGATAAACTCAACACTAACAAATTAAAATGAGTGAATCTTCGCAACTATTGCAAACCCTTAGGTGGGAAGCTTGAAATGCGAGTTAGCTTAAAACTTGTCATACAAGAGTTTATACAAACACCTAATGTAGGCTTTTTTTTATATAATTTTTTACAAACAACATGGATATATTAAGTATAATAATTGGAATTATCGTAGGTCTTGGAATAGGTTTTGGAATCGCTAAATTCTTAGAGAAAAGTAACGTTTCAAATCTTATAAAGAATGCAAAAAAAGAGGCAGCTTCTATTTTAAAGGATGCTAAAACTGAAGCAGAAACTACAAAAAAAGATAAAATTCTTCAAGCCAAAGAGAAATTTTTAGAGCTAAAAGCTGAACACGAGCAAGTTATTTTATCGAGAGATAAAAAAATGGCAGAAGCCGAAAAAAGAATACGTGATAAAGAGTCTCAAATTTCAAATGAATTAGCTAAAAGCAAAAAAGCAAATGAAGATGTTGAGAAAAAAATTGCCGACTATGATGCTAAAATTGAATTTCTTGAGAAAAAACAACAAGAAATTGATAAATTACACAGAAGTCAAGTAGAACAACTTGAAGTAATTTCTGGGTTATCAGCTGAGGAAGCAAAGAATCAATTGGTTGAAAGTTTAAAAGCTGAAGCAAAAACTAATGCTATGTCTTTCATTCAAGATACTTTGGAAGAAGCTAAATTGACAGCGCAGCAAGAAGCTAAAAAAGTAATTATCAATACTATTCAAAGAGTAGGAACTGAAGAAGCCGTTGAAAATTGTGTATCAGTTTTTAATATTGAATCTGATGATGTTAAAGGAAGAATTATTGGTAGAGAAGGAAGAAACATTAGAGCGCTAGAAGCAGCAACTGGAGTTGAAATTATAGTTGATGATACACCAGAAGCAATTATTCTTTCATGTTTTGATCCCGTGAGAAGAGAAATTGCTCGTTTAGCATTGCATAAATTAGTTACTGATGGTCGAATTCACCCAGCTCGTATTGAGGAAGTAGTAGCTAAAACTCAAAAACAAATTGAAGAAGAAATTGTTGATATAGGAAAACGTACTGTTATTGATTTAGGAATTCATGGTTTACATCCTGAGTTAATTAAAATTGTAGGTCGAATGAAATACCGTTCGTCTTATGGTCAAAACCTTTTACAACACTCTAGAGAAGTGGCTAATCTTTGTGGTATAATGGCTGCTGAATTAGGTTTGAACGTAAAATTAGCTAAAAGAGCTGGTTTACTTCATGATATAGGAAAAGTTCCTGATGCAGAAAGTGAATTACCTCATGCCATTTTAGGAATGCAATGGGCTGAAAAATATGGTGAAAAAGAAGAAGTGTGTAACGCGATAGGTGCTCACCATGATGAAATAGAATGAAATATTTAATTTCTCCAATGTTCAAGTTTGTGATGCTATTTCTGGTGCAAGACCTGGAGCAAGAAGACAAGTCTTAGATTCTTATATTCAACGTTTAAAAGATTTAGAAGATATTGCTTTTGGATTTAACGGAGTTAAAAATGCCTATGCTATCCAAGCGGGAAGAGAATTACGTGTTATTGTAGAAAGTGAAAAAGTTTCTGACGAAGCAGCTTCTGGATTATCATTTGAAATCTCTCAAAAAATTCAAACAGAAATGACTTATCCTGGTCAAGTAAAAATTACCGTAATTAGAGAAACTAGAGCCGTTAATATAGCAAAGTAAACAATAGTTTACAGTGTCGCAGTCACAGTTTACAGAAAAAAGAAGCTGTATAAAAAGTTTGTAATCTTGTCATTTCGAAGATAGGAGAAATCACATAGTATTGATAATGTGACTTCTCCTATCTTCGAAGTGACAAACTAGACATTGAGTTGTAACTTTTTGGACAGACTCTTTTTTTATCATTATCTGGGACTGAAAACTGAGACTGAACACTATTTCCTAGGATGATAATTATTTAAAACCTCAGCTAAGAATTTTCTATCTAAATGCATATATACTTCTGTAGTGGTAATGGATTCATGACCAAGCATTAATTGAATAGAACGCAAATCGGCACCATTTTCTAGCAAATGTGTAGCAAAAGAATGTCTAAAAGTATGCGGACTAATTACTTTGTTTAAATTAATTTTTAATGCTAAATCTTTTATAATTGTAAAAATCATAGCACGGGTTAATTGCTTTCCTCTTCGGTTTAAAAACAAGGTATCTTCATATCCTTTTTGAACAGTTAATTGGCTTCTACTATGTGTTTTGTATATAACTATATATTTTTCTGTTGTTTTACCAATAGGCACAAAACGTTGTTTATTTCCTTTTCCAGTAATTTTCACAAAGCCTTCATCAAAGAATAAATCGGAAATTTTTAATGAAACTAATTCTGAAACACGTAAACCACAGCTGTATAATGTTTCTAAGATTGCTCTGTTTCTTTCTCCTTCAAAAGTAGATAAATCTATAGCATTTATTAGAGCATCTATTTCTTCAATAGAAAGTGTATCGGGTAATTTTCTTCCTGTTTTTGGAACTTCAATTAATTCCATAGGAGTATCATTTCTATAGTCTTCAAAAACCAAATAATTAAAGAAACTTTTTAATCCTGAGATAATTCTCGATTGACTTCTAGCATTAAATTTGGAAGACAATTCATAAATAAATTGTTGGATGGTTACTTCTGTTATACTAATTGGAGTTTCAGAAATACTTCTTTCTTCTAAAAAGAGCACTAATTTATCTATATCAAAAGAGTAATTCTCTATTGTATTTTTTGAAAGCCCTCTTTCTAGTTTTAAATAGTTTTGGTACTCTTTTATATATGTTTTCCAATTGCCCATGTTTCAAAAGTATAAAAAATAGTCATAAAAAAATCCTAACCGAAGTTAGGATTTGTTCTATACATAAAAAGTTTTCTAAATTAGAAATATAATGATAGATTTATTGAGGCAACACCTACATTACCTAATCCAAAGGCTGTAGTTCCTCCTAAATCACTTGTATTACTATTATTTGCAGCATCAACTCTTGTTTCTTTTCTTTTTCCACCTACATCTACTCCTACTCTATAAGTATATTGAGCACCTAAAGCAAATTTTGGAAAAATGAAATATTCAGCTCCTAGAAAACCTTGAATTCCAAAACCAATTCCTAATCCTGATTTTACTTCAGTACTTTGAAAAAAAGAACCATCATTAATTTCAGTTATAGTTACTTTATTATTGTTTGAATTTGCAGTTAATAAAACATCTGCACCATAAAATCCTTGTAAACGTGTATTTCCTTTTCTCCATTCTTTACCTAATCCTAAAGCTATATCAAAATCTGAAATTTTTTCTTCTTTATTTTTTAAGATTGGATTTAAAGGATCTATTGGGTTAAGATCAACAATACTTGTTTCTTTATTATTGTTGTAACCTAAATTTACAACAACTCTATGTGCTTTTTTGTCTGAAATAAATTTTTTACCCACAAAAGAATTACTTCTTGCATTATCTAAACCTGGTGCTCTATTCCCAGTATTTCCATTGAATGCATTTCCAATGTATTCAAAAACACCATCTGCATTAAAACTTATAGCCCAATCATCAATTTGTGGTAAATAATTTTCTCCTTTTTTAGATAAAATAGGACTTACAGTAACTTCTTCTTCTTGTGCATTAGCAATACTAAAGCTGTAAATTGCTATAATTGTAAATAATACTTTTTTCATTTTTGTTTCATTTTTGTTGGTGCAAAACTATAAAAAAATATGGTCAACTTTTTATAATTGATTAAAAAAAATAAAATATTTAAAAAAAGTGCTATACAAATAATTTGTAAAAGCTACTAAATAAGTTATTAGCAGTTATTTTTTTAGAATAATTTCTTTTCTATTGAAGTTTAAATAGCCTTCTTCTTGTAGTTCATTAATTAAGATATTTAATGTGGGTCTTGAAGTTCCAATAAGTGAAGCTATTTCTCGTTGTGTAAATGGATGTCGAATTACAGTGTCTCCAGAAACTGCATTTTTATACCCATAATCTATTGCTAATTCGTTTAAGTATTCTTTTAAACGGGTTTTAGTGTCTTTGAATAATAATAACTTTAGTCTTCTTTCTAGTCTTTTTAATCGAAAACCAATGAATTTGTATATTTTTAAACTAAGTTCTTTATTTCCTCTTATTAATTCTAACATTTCATTTGCTGCAATGGGACAAATTGAAGTATTGTTTTCTAATGCTAGTGCAAATTCATTTCTTTTTTCTTCTCCTAAAATTGCTTTTTCTCCAAAAATTTCTCCTTTCGATAATATTGCTGAAATGACCTCATCTCCTTCTTCATTTACATAGCCTATTTTGATTTTACCTTCATTGATGAGAAAAATTTTATCTGCTGCATCATCTTCAGAATAGATGTACTTCATTTTTTTTGTATTGTTT
>JAAURU010000431.1 GCA_012032075.1 Flavobacterium sp. | reverse complement strand
ATATACCAAGGAGCATTTCTATATTGTCCAAAAAACTTACCATATTGTCCAGTAAAATCTTCATGATGTAAGTGCAACCAATCATATAAAAGTAATTGATCACTTAATACTTCTTCATCATAAATTTCAGTGTAAGGAATTTCGGCATAAGTTAAAACCATAGTAACGGCATCATCCCATGGTTGTTTGCCTTTTGGAGTGTAAACAGCAATTTTAGGAGCTTTTTCTAAAACTACTGTTTCCATGTTTTGAGATGGACTGCTAATTTCTTCCAAAATAGTATTTGTTGCACTGTCTGAGAGGACTTCAAATGTTACTCCTCTTATTTGACATTCTCTTCTTATGGCATCATCATCTGGTAATAAAAAAGAACCACCTCTGTAATTTAATAACCAACTTACTTTATAGTTTTTTTCCAAGGCCCAATAAGTAATTCCATAAGCTTTCAAATGGTTTTGTTGTCCCTCCGCTCCCATTGGTAACAATATAAAAGAAGCTTTTACAGAAATAGTAAAAAATAAAAAGAGTATATATAGTGAGTTTTTCAAAGTAAATTTCATTTATTCAAAGATATGAAATTTGAATGATATTTTAAATAACTAGAAAGATGTAATGAAAAGCTTGAATAAATAAAATGACTACATTTTATCTACAATGTTTTTTAAAGTAACTACTTTATTTTGAATAGCATAAACCACTAAACCGGCAATGTTTTTTGATTCGGTTTTTAATAACAAATTATTTCGATGTCCGTCAACTGTTCTTGGACTAATAAATAGTTTTTCGGCAATTTCATTGGTACTATATTGCTGGCAAACTAATTCTAATACTTCTTTTTCTCTAGTGGTTAAATATTCTTCATCAAAACTACTTTTTGTTTTTTTGTACCAAAAATTAGTCCTTCATGAATAATGCCCATAATCAAATCGTTATAATAAAATCCTTTTGAAGCAACTTCATTTATAGTATGAATCATATCACTAGGAGAAGCATTTTTGACTAAATAAGATGAAGCTCCTTCTTGTATCATATTAATAATAAAAGGTTTAGTGTCGTAACTTGTTAGTGCAATTATTTTTACTTCTGGAAATTTTTTATGCACTTTTTTAGTTGCTTCTACCCCATTTAAAAGTGGCATTTTCAAATCCATTAAAATGATATCGGGAAGATTTTCTTGATTATTATTTAGATAAGTAAGTAATTCTTCACCATTTGAGGCTTCATAAACTATTTCAATGTTTTTTTCGCGTTCCAGCATAAATAAAACCCCTTTTCGAAAAAGGACTTCATCATCTGCTAATGCAATTTTTACAATAGTATTCATACTTTTAAAAATTTAAAACAACATGTACTCCTTGGTTAATAGCACTTTTAATTTTAAATTCCCCTTTCAAAAATTCTACTCTACTTTCAATATTCTTCATGCCAAGACCTTTTTTTATTGATTCTTGAGAATCATCAAAACCTATTCCGTTATCCTCATAAATTAAAAATCTATTGCTTTCATTTTTTTCTAATTCAATTTTAATTTTTGAGGCTTTTCCATGTCTTATAGAATTATTAACTAATTCTTGTAAAATTCTAAATAAATGCAAATGATTCTTTTTGTCAATTTCATCAAAAATAACTTGCTTATGATGATTATGATAGTCTATTTCTAAGCTATTTGAATTTGAATAATTTGCACAAAGTTCTTCAATTGCTACATGAATTCCAAATTCATCGAAATAGGTGGTAACAAATCATGTGATATCCTTCTTGTACTTTCTAAAACTTTTGCAGAAACATCTATAATGTTTGATGTAATTTCTGAAATTTCAACTTCAGTTAAATTAGGAGCTGTCAAAAAATGACTGTTTAAAGATATAATATTTATTTTTGAACTAATATCATCATGTAAATCTCTTGCTATTCTTTTACGTTCTTTTTCTTGTGTAAGGATTGCAGCGTTGAGCATTTCTTTTTGATATTGTAATTCTAAATCTTTTTTTTTCAATTTCTTTTTGAATGATTTTTTTTCGAGAATAATAAATAAAAACTAATACTGAGATAGTCATCATTAAAAAAGCTACAAACGCATATATAACGGTGTAAATAATCTCAACATCAGTGGAAGTTTCATTATTCATTATTTATTCTTATTAAAAAATGAGTTTTTAAATTCTATAAAGATATAAATTTGGTAAATAATATAAAGGATTCCATTAAGTTTCCAAATTATACTTCGAAAATCACTATTCAATGTATTAATTAAATTTCCAGTAATAAAAAGAAATGTACTTCCAAATAAATAAATAAAAATTCCAGTATTTAAATAATAATATGTTCTTTTTTCATTTAAAATATTATAAAAATGAAACATTGAAAAAATAATTATTAGAAATGATGTAATAAAAATTTCAAATAAATTAAACTTATAAAATAAATCAATGTTAAAGTAGTATTGAATTCCTAAAATCAAAAAACACATGGGAATACTAATTTTTATAATTTTCCTTTGAAACCTATTAGAGATAATTTCTAAATAGAAAAAACTTAATATCAAAAATTGCAAAACAAAGTAAAAATGTGAAAGATAAAGATTGGGGATTTTTAAAAAAATTAAAATCTCAGAATAAATCTGAATTGATAAAATTACAGCAAGATATATGAGAATTAAAAGTCGGCTTTTCTTTTTACAGAAAAGCCAATAATTAATAAAATTAAATTAATTAATAAAATGATATATCCTATGTAAGCTATTGTTATTATAATTTATATATTTAATGGACTATTAGGATCACATGCTGAAGGACATGGTCTTGTAAAATCATAAATAGAGTCAACTGTTGCTTCTAATTTTTCGTTTGTTGAACCATCAGTAATCATATCTACATAAATTCCTGTTGCTGGATCTAATTTTGTTCCCACAATCATTAACTTCTCAACATATTTATCTTTTCCATTTTCTTTTATCTTTTCAACTCCAATATATGCCCTAACTGCATCTATTCCTTCTGCCAAAACTTCTAATAAATCAACTTTAGGAATTAAAAATGCATGAAGCTCATTATGTTTATTATAATTATCTTCCTTTTTTTCCATCTCTTTGCCCAATCTTGTGCTTCTTTAAGCGAAATAGTGTTTACTTCTTTCATAATAAATAGTTTTAAATTTGTTAATATTTAAAACAAAATAAGATTAAATTGAATAAAAATTACC
>JAAURU010000430.1 GCA_012032075.1 Flavobacterium sp. | reverse complement strand
TTCGACTTAAATTTTCGATTTCATCATCTAACGATTTACAATTCAAATATTTTTTAAGATTTTTTTGGCAAATACTTTCCAATAAACATATCATTTTATAGACATTGCTTGTTTTACTTTTTAGGAAATTTTTAACTGCTATACTATTTGTAACAGGATCTTGTAAAATCATAATCCCATCAAATTCAGAAACTACATTAAAAAAAACAATTTCTTCTCTACTTTTTGTTGTTATTGAACTATTTGAATCATTTGTATTACTAGTAATAGCTCCTAACAAATTCATTCCTTCGTTAACTAAATTATTATCGTCATATTGATAACTCTCAAGTAGTAAATTTTTCCCATTTTTCTTTTTTACTTTAATTGAAAACCCACCTCTTGACTTTACTTTTACTAATTTTTCTTTTTTTATACCATCTAAATCTACTTCAAAGTAATTAAGAATTGCTCTAGCACCATATTCTTCTTCTTTTAAATCATTTACATAATTTTTAATTCTATAATCAGCAGTGTCTAGTTTTACCTGATCAATCATAGATAATTTACTAAAAATTATTGTTGCTAATCCATTATACTCTACTCCTTCAACAGTAAAGATAGCAGGTTCTTCAATTAGATTTTCTAAAACATCAATAGCAATACCCGTACCATCACTCTGTGAATTTGTACCAATATCTGTAGGGTTTCTCTCAATTGTAGATGATTTTGTTAAATCAGCTTTTCCTTTTGAAGTTGTAAATGCAGTTATTTTAGCCATATCAAATCCAGACTCTTCACTAACAAATCCTTTTTTATATAATTGATAAACAATAGTCTTAGAATTATCGAATGATATAGCTGATAAACTTAATTCATTTTCTATATTAAATGAAGCAGGTTCGTCATTTTCGTTAATCCTAATTTCAATATAATTAACTTTTTCATCTGATCCTTTAATTTGTTTAGTGTAATAATCTCCATAAAACAAATGATTACCATTACATCTTGAAAATCATATTTCTCAGCTTTTTTCAAAACTATGGCTTTTCCAATTATAGTTTCATTAAAAAATATTTCATTCTTTTTACTTTAATTTTTGGCTAAAACCAATAAAACTAATTAAAGATACCAGTATAATTAAAATTCAATTTTCTCATATAAAAATTATTTAGGTTAAGTTTATATTATGGGGGCTATTTACATTTTAAATCTTTTTCTATCATTTCATTCAAATAAATCTTACGAAGACGAAGCGATTTTGGAGTAACTTCAACATACTCATCTTTTGAATATATTCTAAAGCCTCCTCTAATGAAAATTTAATAGCTGGAATAATTCTAGCTTTATCATCTGCTCCAGAAGAACGAACGTTTGATAATTTTTTTGTTTTGGTTACATTAACAACCATATCATCGCTACGTGTATTTTCTCCAATAACTTGACCTTCATAAATTTCTTCATTTGGATCAACAAAGAATTTACCTCTATCTTGCAGTTTATCAATAGAATAAGGGATTGCTTTTCCATTTTCCATAGAAATTAAAGAACCACTATTTCTTCCAGGAATCTCTCCTTTGTATGGCTCATATCCTATAAAACGATGAGCATGATAGCTTCACCAGCAGTTGCTGTTAACAACTGATTACGCAAACCTATGATACCTCTAGAAGGAATATTGAACTTCACAATCATTCGCTCTCCTTTACCTTCCATACTTAGCATTTCTCCTTTTCTAATAGAAACAAATTCCACTGCTCTTCCTGAAAGATGCTCTGGCAAATCAATTGTTAATTCTTCAATTGGCTCACATTTAACACCATCAATTTCTTTTATAATAACTTGTGGCTGACCAATTTGTAATTCATAACCTTCTCTTCGCATAGTTTCAATAAGAACAGATAAATGAAGTACTCCACGTCCAAAAACCATAAATTTATCTGCAGAATCAGTTTCTCCTACTTTCATAGCAAGATTCTTCTCTAATTCTTTAGTCAAACGATCTCTAATATGTCTAGAAGTAACAAATTTTCCCTCTTTACCAAAGAAAGGAGAATCATTAATCGTAAACAACATACTCATAGTTGGCTCATCAATTGCAATAGTTTGCAAAGCTTCAGGATTTTCAAAATCGGCAATTGTATCACCAATTTCAAATCCTTCAACACCAACAATCGCACAAATATCTCCAGCAATTACTTCTTCTACTTTTCTACGACCTAAACCTTCAAAAGTATGCAATTCTTTTATTCTGGATTTGATTACTTTACCATCTCTTTTCACTAAAGAAATTGGCATTCCTTCTCTTAAAACCCCTCTTTCTAAACGACCAATAGCAATACGACCTGTAAAACTAGAAAAATCTAAAGAAGTGATTAACATTTGAGGTGTACCCTCAGATACTTTAGGAGCTGGTACATTTGAAATAACCATATCTAAAAGTGGCTCAATATTATTGGTTTGATTTTTCCAATCGTCAGACATCCAGTTATTTTTAGCTGAACCATAAACTGTTGGAAAATCCAACTGCCATTCTTCAGCACCTAGTTCAAACATCAAGTCAAAAACTTTTTCATGAACTTCCTCTGGAGTACAGTTTTCTTTATCAACTTTTATTAATTACAACACAAGGTTTTAACCCTAAATCAATTGCTTTTTGAAGTACAAATCGAGTTTGAGGCATTGGCCCTTCAAATGCATCTACAAGTAAACAAACTCCATCGGCCATGTTCAAAACACGCTCTACTTCACCACCAAAATCAGCGTGACCAGGAGTATCAATAATATTAATTTTAGTTCCTTTGTAAGTAACTGAAACGTTTTTTGAAGTAATTGTGATACCTCTTTCGCGTTCTAAATCATTATTATCAAGGATTAAATCACCTGTATTCTCATTTTCACGAAATAATTGACAGTGATACATAATTTTGTCAACCAAAGTAGTCTTACCGTGGTCAACGTGTGCAATAATTGCAATGTTTCTAATGTTCATACGCCTCTTAAAATTGAGGCGCAAAAGTACGTTAATAAAACCGAGGAGGCAAGTAAAAAGCAGGTTAATATTATGTAACCAGCATTTGTAGTTATAATGGGCTTTTCTTGCGTCGCACACTTGTACTGCAACAAGTTATGCAGCAAATATTGCAAAAGCAGCTATAAAATTCAATGCTTTGGTTTTATTTCATTCCAGGTTTTATATAAAACTTCTTGCCCGGGCGGTTAGTTTCTACC
>JAAURU010000429.1 GCA_012032075.1 Flavobacterium sp. | reverse complement strand
TGGCAAGCAAGTTACGATGGTAGAAACAAAGAACCTATCGATCTTCCTGTTAAGTTTCCTTTGTTACTGGCTCAAGGTGTAGAAGGTATTGCCGTGGGGATGAGCACCAAAATAATGCCTCATAACTTTTTAGAGCTTTGTGATGCTTCAATAAGGCATTTGCAGGGTAAAAAATTCATTCTATATCCCGACTTCCTGACAGGTGGTTTTATTGACATTTCAAACTATAACGATGGTCAAAGAGGAGGTAAAATCCGAGTAAGAGCTAAGATAGAGGATTTGGATAAGAAGACTTTGCTAGTTAAAGAAATACCATTTGGAACAACAACATCTTCCATCATTGAATCGATCATTAAGGCAAATGATCAAGGAAAAATTAAAATTAAAATCTGAAAGTAATTTGTAATAATTTTATGAAATTTTTTATAAACCTCCATGAATTAATAAAAAATAACTATTTAAAGACTTATATAATATTTAGTAATTTTAGCGATATTATATTGGTTAACCAATTTGGTTTGCCGAAATAAATTGTTCTTATTTATGTCGGTATAGTAAAAAAAATTAGTGTCTAAATTATCATAATTAATTTTTTGACGCATCATTTTAGTAAATATGTTTTTAAAGTACTAAAAAATATGTAATTGTAAAAATTGAAGCAAAATAGATTGCAACATCAGTTTTGTTTAATGATTCAAATGTTATACGCTAAAAATACTTAAAAACTTAACTTTACTTATGTAATTAATCTCAATTAATTTAACAAACAAACATTTTAATAAACAAATTATGAAGAAACTTACAAAACCTTTGTTTTTGTTTCTAGTTTTGTTCATTGGACAAATTAGTAACAATTTATTTGCGCAAACAACATTTACAAACACACAGTATGCAGATGCCTTACAAAAATCGATGTTTTTTTATCAAGCGCAACAATCTGGACCATTACCTGCTTTTAACCAAGTTAGTTGGAGAGCAAATTCTGCACTAAATGATGGTAGCGATGTTGGTAAAAATTTAACTGGTGGTTGGTATGATGCTGGAGATCATGTTAAATTTGGCTTCCCTATGGCTTACTCAGCAACAATATTAGGATGGGGCGCTTTAGATTTTAAAGATGGTTATGTAAAATCAGGTCATACACAACCATTAAAACAATCTACGATTTGTATATGATTATTTCATCAAATGTCACACTGCTCCAAATGAATTTTATGGACAAGTAGGTAATGGTGGAACTGATCATAGTTTTTGGGGTGCACCCGAAATTATGCAAATGGCAAGACCAGCTTATAAAATTGATGCTACTCGACCTGGTACAGAATTAGCTATGGAGACAGCATCCGCTTTAGCTATTGGAAGTATTATTTTCAAAACTGAAGATCCTGCTTACAGTGCCACATTATTAACACATGCCAAACAATTATACACTTTTGGAAACACATATAGAGGAAAATATTCAGATGCTATTACAGATGCTGGAAATTTTTATCGATCTTTTAGTGGCTACCAAGACGAATTGATTTGGGGTGCTTTATGGCTGTATCGTGCTACGAATGACATAACCTATTTGAATAATGCAGAAGCAGAATATGATTTAAGTGGAAATGAAGGACAAACAGCATACAAGCCATACAAATATGGATTAGCTTGGGACGATAAAATATATGGTTGTTATCCATTATTGGCAAAATTTACTGGAAAACAAAAATACTATGATGATATTGAAAGGCATTTAGATTTTTGGACAGACGGATTTAATGGTGAAAGGGTAACTTACACTCCAGGTGGTTTAGCATGGTTAGTACAATGGGGTTCTTTGAGACATACTTCAAACACAGCATTTCTTGCACTTACTTATGGAGATTTACCAAATGCAAATACTACTAAAAAAAACAAATACAAAACATTTGCTAAACGACAAATAGACTATGCTTTGGGTAATAATCCATCTAATAGAAGTTATGTTTGTGGTTTTGGAAACAATCCTCCTATTAACCCTCATCATAGAGGTGCACATGGAACATGGAATAACAATCTTCAAGGGCCTCCAGCAAACAATAGACATATATTATATGGTGCTCTTGTAGGTGGTCCAGGGAGAAATGACGATTATACTGATGATAGAGGCGATTTTATTAAAAATGAAGTTGCAACTGACTATAATTCTGGATTTTCTGGTGCATTAGCTAGAATAATAGCAGATGGAAACGCTGTTACACCTCCTGCAATTCCTATAGAAATTCCAACAGAAGAATATCTAGCTACAATAAAGTCAAACAGTACAGGATCAAATTATTTTGAACCAGCAGTAGTTATAAATAATCACACAGCTTGGCCAGCAAGAACTCCTGCAAATTTATCTTTTAGATATTTTATCGATATTTCAGAAGGAGTTGCAAACGGCTACACTATAAATGATTACACTGTAAGACTAGGAGGATATGCACCAAATGCAACCTTAACACCAGGTTTTCAAAGATGGTCAGGAAACATATATTATGTAGAAGTAGTTTATAACAATGTGCAAATTTTTCCAGGTGGACAAAGCGAAAGCAAAAGAGAATGTCAATTTAGAATTTCAGGACCAGCTGGAGCATTTGATAATACAAATGATTTTTCATATACAGGTATGACAGGAACACAAACGCAAACACAATATGTTCCAATTTATGAAAATGGAGTAAAAGTTTATGGTAATGAACCTGGAGGAATTGTAGTTCCAAATTATACCATTACTGCTTCAGCTGGTGCAAATGGAACAATTTCCCCATCAGGTTCTGTTTCTGTTGCAAGTGGCAGTAATAGAACATTTACATTTACTCCAAATGCTGGCTATGAAGTAAATGTAGTTACAGTAAATGGAAACGCTGTACCAACAGCACCTAGTTATACTTTTACAAATGTAACTTCAAATAACAGCATTAATGTAACTTTTAAACCAATTACAACTACTAATTACACTATTACTGCTAGTGCAGGAGCTAATGGAACAATTTCACCTACAGGTTCTGTTTCTGTAGCAAGTGGCAGCAATAGAACATTTACATTTACTCCAAATACTGGATACGAAGTAAATGTAGTAACTGTTAATGGAAATACTGTTCCTACATCTAATAGCTATACTTTTAATAATGTAACTTCAAACCAAACAATTAATGTTACATTCAAACTGATTATCTACTGTAAACTAATACAATTACTTGCTACTGCAGGTACTAATGGATCTATTTCACC
>JAAURU010000428.1 GCA_012032075.1 Flavobacterium sp. | reverse complement strand
ACTCAAAAAATAAAATTATAGTATAAAAACTCCAATTTTCATTTGTCTAAAAATGGAGTAAAGTAAAAAACAATCTAAATCAAATTATTCTTTGATTAATTTTTTTGTAATATAATCAGAATTGGTATTAAAAGTTTTAATTAGATAAATACCTTTTTGTAAGTCTTGAATATCTAATTCCTTGTTAGCATTTACATTTTCAAAGGTTCTTATTTTTTGTCCTGTTACAGTAAATAGTTCGACTTTGCTAACATCCTGAGAAATAGCGAAACTATTTTTTGCTGGATTAGGATAAACTGCAAAACCTTCTTCAAATACAAAATTATCATTACTTAAAACACTTGGCATATTTCCAAATACTCTAAATTGTCCAGCTGGAATAGTAATTGGAGTAGTAACATTTGTAACGTTATAAACCGAATCGTCCATTAAGTCGTACCAAGTTCCTGTATAAGGAAAATTAGGATTGATGTTTTGGCTAGCAACTGAAAAATTTGCTAAAACAACTACATTTCTTAGTTGCGAAGCTTGCAATGCGTTATTAAACACATAAATTCTTTGTCTAATATTATTCCCATCAGGACTTATAGAATAATCTCCATTAAAAACGGCTTGTGTCGTTTTTAACTTTAATTAATCGTGAATATTTTTGATAAATTTCTGCTCTAACAGGATCAGTTAGCCAATTTTCCACCCATTGTGGCTGTGGTTTTGTATCTAATTTACAATTTCCTGCAATAGCATCAGTTTCTGTATTAATCGATCCATTAGAACATGTATAAATAGAATCATCCATACCTAATTCTTGAAAATGCCATATCATTTTTGGGCCTGGAACCAAAATACTTGTTGCACCAACTGTTGCCATTCTATTTAAAGCATTAGTTAAGTTACCATTAACTGGTGCAGTTCCTCCACCATTACCAAATGTAACAGCTTCATACATCAAACGATCTTTATCATGACTTTCGGGATAACCAATTAATCTTTTACCTGTAAATCCTCTACTTACATGACCCATTCTTGTAATGTCTCCATTAGTAGAAAAACCCATTGTCAATTGCTTATAGGATTCATGTAATTCTCCCCACATCATAATACCTTTTCCTTCACCTATTCTATAATTAGCCCATTGTTGCTCCTCATTATCAGCTCCTAAATGTTCGAAAATCACATAATGATTAGGATCTAAACTCCAAGAGTAATCAGCATATTCTTTCAGAACAGCTACTCTATCTGCTTGGTATGAATTAGTACATCCTTCATCTGTAGCAGTACAATTTTGAGTAAATCCTTTGGTTAAATCCCAACGAAATCCGTCAATCTTAAACTCGTTAATCCAGTTTTTTAATGTTCTTTTTACATAGTCTTTGGTATAAACAGAAGAATGATTAAAATCTTCACCTACATTATAACTATGTCTAGCTACCGTATTAAAATAAGGATTTTCTGTACTTGGAGTTCCCCATCCGTCTCCATCAGGGTCATTCATCCACATTCTAACCATAGGATTTCTTCCAAAAGCATGATTAAATGCAATATCTAATATAACCGCAATACCGTTTTGATGACAAACATCCACTAATTCTTTTAATTTATCTTTAGTTCCATAAAACTTATCTAATGCCATGTGGAAAGAGGTGTTGTAACCCCAACTCTCATTTCCTTCAAACTCCATTACTGGCATTAATTGAATGGCATTGATTCCTAAATTTTTAAGATAAGTAACCTTATTAATAACATCTTGATAATTTCGATTCGCGTCAAAATCTCTAATTAATAGTTCATAAACCACTAAATTATCTTTGTTTGGCTTTGTAAAATTAGTCACTTGCCAATTATAAGGAGTTTGTCCAGTTTGCAACACCGTTACTTCGCGTTCTTGTCCAGCAGGATAGGCATAAGTAGTACCTAAGCCAGCAAAATTATTGGACGGAATACTTGGGTCATCAAAAGGAGACAAAACCAATGTAGAGCAAGGATCGGCTGTTTTTACAATAGCAGGTGAATTAGCTATAGGTGTTTGATCCACTACCCAATATTGATAGTTGTAAATTTGACCAGCTATTAATCCGGTTAATTCTAACCAAAATTTTCCAGTAGTAGGGTCTTTTTTCATAGCATGTGAGCTGGTAGGCTGCCAATTGTTAAAGCTTCCTGCTACATATACAAAATCCTTACCAGGTGCTTCTAAAACTAAAGTTGCTTTCGTATTATCTGAACCATAGTTTATGCCATTTTCCATACCCATTGGCATTGTAGCTGCAATAGTTCCTGGATTAATAACCGCAGAAAACTTTTTCGTTTGCGTGGTAGTTCCTTGAGTTATATCTAATTCATAGTTCTGATTAGAAGTAATATTAAAATGAGTATAATTATAACTTGTTACATTATTTAATGCATTCAATGAGACTCCATTTGCTTTTAAGTTATAATTTGCTGGTCCATTAGTGTTATTTGCTGAAATAACCAAACTCCCCCCCGAATTTATTATCGTTGTAGAATTAACTGCTGGTGCCGTTAAAGTTGCTTGAAATGTACCCACTTCGACTAATACATCTTGCGATTTTTTATCACCTGTTCCGTCTTTCGCTTTTACTAAAAATCCAATTCTTCCAATATTTGTTCGTGAATAAAAAGTAGTTGGAGTAAAAGAAATTGAATAGGTATCATTACCTGAATTGTATATTAATCTATTTGTTTCACTTGAGTTTGTCCAAGCTCCGTTAGTTGGACAATCTATGATATTAGTATCGTTAATATCATAAGACCATGTCCATAAATATAAAGCATTACCTGTCACTCCCCATGTAGCCTCGTTGATTGAATTACCATTTATAGTGATCGTAATATTTTGGTTTTCTTCAAAAGTTGAAGGTGTTACTGAATAAGTAATGGTTTGCTGTTGTGCAAATAAAGTGGTAACAAAAAGAGAAAGTAAAAATGTAATTTTCTTCATTGTTTTAAATTTAAAAAGGGCCACAATGTAGCCCTTTTATTAGTATTAGCTTACTATTGTAAAGTAAGTGTATATGTATATTGTCTTGGATTACTTAAATTCAATTCAATTAAATAAGTTCCTGCTGTAGGAACTGTTAAATTTGGCCCACCATAATTCATGGAGCCGTCTCCATCTGGATCTCCACCTAAATTCAAATCCCAACCATTATTAGCCCTAAACTTAAACTCTCCATGACAGAAAGTGGTAGCACTATACTCCATTTCTTAGTTGTAGGATTA
>JAAURU010000427.1 GCA_012032075.1 Flavobacterium sp. | reverse complement strand
TCCTTTTCACAATCAAAAATAGATAAAGAAACTTCAAAATTGTAGAAGAAGGAAAATTGCTTTACAAGTCAGAAATGGCATCTTGGTATGGAACAGATATTTTTATGGAAAAGTATCAAGAAAAAGAAAATATAGGAGGCTATTTATCGTATTCAGAAAATGAAATTTCAAGATGTATCTTTTATTCAAGAGGAGAAAAACCTAAAGTTATTGGAACAATGGATTTTGATCAAACTTTTGAAATTGAAAACGCAAAAACAAATTTAAACGAAAGAGAATTAACTAAAACTGAATTTGAATTATTTGAAATTAGAAAAATGCATTAGAAACAATAAAATCGGACACTATTTTTAAAAGTTATAAGAATACCAACTATAATTTAATACCATTAATTAACGGAAAAGATAAAAAAGTATATCTATTAACTGGTCCAACAAGAAATGGAGTGATAATTTTTGGCAATGACTATTTACTAAATTTTGACAAAAACAATAAATTGGTAAACCGTAAACAATTGCATAGAAATATTATTCCAATAGAATTTGGAGGAGAGAAAGAAATGGAAGCATCAGTCCATAGTCACAAAGAAGAAACGGGCGATTTCATTACATCAACAGATATTTGTACATTACTATTATATGCAAAGTTTACTAAAATGAAACAACATTATGTACTATCAAAAAAATATGTTTCTATTTGGGATTGTGAAAAAGAAGATTTATTAGTCTTAACAACTAAAGCTTGGAACAAAATTGCTGAACACCAAAAAGATAAAGAGAAAGCTCAAAAGTAATAATCACTAAAGCCCACAAGTTCCATAGGAACGACCCATTTTGTAACAACGCGATTTCAATCCGTTGGTAAAAAAAATTTAGTTAAAATGCATGTTGCATCAGAAACTTTCAAGTGTAAAAGAAAAATTATTACATTTGTTTAAAACATAGAAAAGATGAATATAGAAACGCGTAAATTAACTTTTATACAAGAATTTCTTAGACCTCAAAATGAAGATATTGTGATTGGACTTGAAAAATTACTTCACAAGCAAAAAGCGGAATTGATTGAGAAAGAAAAGAAACCTATGAGTCTTGAAAAATTCAATTCTGATATTGATGAATCTTTAGAAGATGCAAAAAGTCGAAAATTAATTTCGGCTGTTGATTTAAAAGCTAAAATCCAAAATGGAGTTAGAAGTTTATTGGACACAATTTGCAGAAGATAAACTTATTGATATTCTTGAATATTATAAATACAATGCAGGAATTGCTGTAGCTCAAAAATTAGTAAATGGTATTATTGACAAATCTCTTGAATTAAGTAAAAATCCTTTTATTGGTCTAAAAGAAGATTTATTAAGTGACAGAATTCAAGAATTTCGTTACATAGTTTTAAAACTAATAAAATCATATATTGGATTGATGAGGTAAATAAAAAGATTTCGGTTTCTCACGCTTTTGATACAAGACAAAATCCAGATAAAAATAAATAGGTTTTAAAAACACTTTTTTTTAAGAACTTCAAAAAAGTAGACTAACACTTCACAACCCACAAGTTACATAGGAACGACCCATTTTCTAACAACACGATTTCAGTCCGTTGGAAAACTATGAAAATCTATATAAATCAAAGCGTCTTTTACACAATAATAACTTCAATTTTATCTATGCGGTTCAAATAAAAACACAATTACGTATAAAACTACGTAGTATTACTTATTTTTCTTATTTTTGTACTTATTAAACTACCAAATGAGCAGTATAAAAATAGTTCTAGCAGACGATCATGTCCTAGTAAGAGACGGTATAAAAGCCCTTTTAGAAGACGAAAAAGACGTTCTAGTTATCGATGAAGCCTCAAATGGAGAGGAAGCACTAGAAGTACTAAAAAACAACACTCCCGACTTACTAATTGTCGATATTCGAATGCCAAAGAAAAATGGTATTGAAGTCGTTAAAATCGTCAAAGAAACCTATAAAGACTTAAAAGCACTCGTACTTTCTATGCACGATTCAGAAGAATATGTAGTACAAGCAATAGAAGCAGGAGCCGATGGGTATTTGTTAAAAGGAGCTAGTAAAGAAGAGTTCTTAAAAGCTTTATATACAATTGCTTCTGGTGGAAAATACTTTTCAGGAGATATTTCTACTATTATCATGAATAATTTTGTTAATGGTAATAGAAATACAACAACTTCAAATGAGCAAACGGTAAAAGATCCCTTCAATCTAACAAAAAGAGAAAAGCAAATTCTAAATCTTATTATTAAACTAAAAAATAATAAAGAAATAGCTGAAAAATTAGAAATAAGCGTGAGAACTACTCAAGTACATCGCTTTAACCTAATGAAAAAACTAGCAGTAAAAAACATTAAAGAGCTTTCAGATAAAGCAAGTAAGTATAATTTAATATAATACTTAGTTTTTTCTACGTAATTTTGTTGTTTATTAAGTAATTTTGTTTACTTTTACGTAGTTAATACTTGATTTAAGATTCTAATATACAGCTTGTAGTTATAATGAATGGTAATTAAATTATAATTCAAAAGTTTTAAATATAATTTAACCTATAAATGAATTAAATAATTCTAAATGGGTTTTAATTATGATTTTAAAAGTATATTTCTCCTTTTTTTATAGTATTCACAATAATTACTAAAGGCTCTTGTTTGCCTTTAAAAAAAGCTATTAATTAGTGTAAAATCATACATAGACATGCAAAAAAATGAGATAAAAACAACCTGTTCATATTGTGGTGTAGGATGTGGAATCATTGTTAAGAAAGACGCAAACAATAAAGTGTTTGTGGAAGGAGACAAAGACAATCCTGTAAACAAAGGTATGTTGTGTTCAAAAGGCATGAATTTACATTATGTAGTAAACGATGTTTCCGATAGAATTTTATATCCTGAAATGCGTTGGAGTCGCTCACATCCTCGTGAACGTGTTTCTTGGGAAGACGCATTAGATCGAGCTAGTAGTGTCTTTAAATCAATTATCAAAAAACACGGCCCAGATAGTGTTGGTTTTTATGTTTCAGGTCAATGTTTAACCGAAGAATATTATATTGCTAACAAACTAGTAAAAGGTTTTCTAGGGACTAATAATATCGATACAAATTCAAGACTTTGTATGAGTTCTGCTGTGGTAGGTTACAAAAAGACATTTGGTGAAGACTGTGTTCCCGTTTCTTATGATGACATTGAATTAGCCGATTGTTTTTTAATAACAGGAGCTAATCCGGCT
>JAAURU010000027.1 GCA_012032075.1 Flavobacterium sp. | reverse complement strand
AGATATAGTAGTTTCAGAAGGTGTAAATACAATTTCTGAAGGAATGAAATTAAATTTCTAAATATGGCACATAAAGATAAAGAATTTAGCATATCAAGTTGGGCAGTAGATAATAGAGTCACTGTTTATATTTTGAGTTTATTATTGGTTGTAACAGGTCTTATTGCTTATGTTACAATGCCAAGAGAAGACTTTCCAGAAATTATCGAAAATAAAATATACATTTCCTCTATATTTCCAGGTAATTCTGCCGAAGACGTAGAAAAATTAATTGTAAAACCACTTGAGAAAGAAATAAAAAATATTAGTGGAGTTGAAAAAGTAACCGCAAGTTCCTTTCAAGATTATGGAATGATTATTGCCGAATTTTCTGAAAAAGTAACAATTGAAGAAGCAAAAATTAAAATAAAAGACAAAGTTGATAATGCAAAAGCAGATACAGATTGGCCAAACTTAGACAACGGAAGTAAAGTAGAACCAAATGTTTTTGAATTAAATATATCTGAAGAAGTTCCTATTTTAAACATTAATTTAAAAGGAAATTATACTACTCAACAACTTAAGAAATATGGAGAATTACTTCAAGATGATATTGAAGAAATTCCAGAAGTAAAAAAAGTTGACATATTAGGAGTTGACGATAAAGAAGTTGAAATTGCAATTGATGTTTTTAAAATGACAGCAGCTCAAGTATCATTTGATGATATTCAAAATGCAGTAAAATATGAAAACAAAACCTTATCTGGAGGAAATTTAATATCACAAGGTTCTAGAAATAACATTAGAATTGTAGGTGAAATAAAAGACCCTAAAGAATTAGAAAATATTGTAGTTAAATCTTATGGAGGAACCGTTTTTCTAAAAGACATTGCATCAATTAGTTTTAAAGAAAAAGAAAAAACTACTTATGCTCGTGAAAAAGGTGTAGAAGTAGTTATGCTTAATGTAAAAAAGCGTTCTAATCAAAATATGATTTCTGCTATTGAGCAAGTAAAAGAGAAAATTAAAAAAGCTCAAGAAAGTTATTTACCAAAAGATTTAGATTTAAGACTTTCAATGATCAATCTTCAAGAGTTGAACATCAAGTAGATGAATTGTCAAATCACATTATTTTTGGTATTGTACTAGTAATGATAGTTTTAATGTTTACAATGGGTTTAAGAAATTCTCTATTTGTAGGAGCAGCTATTCCTTTATCTATGCTTATTGCTTTTACTATTCTTAATATGCTAGGATTAACCCTAAATACCATGGTCTTATTTGGTTTAGTTATGGGATTAGGCATGCTTGTAGATGATGGTATTGTGGTTGTAGACAATGTTTTTGCAAATATGAAAAAAGGAATGAGCAAAGTACAAGCATCAAAAATTGGTATTGGAGAAATTGCTTGGCCAGTAATATCTTCAACTGCAACTACATTAATGGCCTTTTTACCATTTGCACTTTGGCCTGGAACAATGGGAAAATTCATGATTTATTTCCCTATGACACTTTCCATAACACTAGGTGCTTCTTTGTTTGTGGCAATGGTAGTAAATGCTGCAATGACTGGAGGTTCTATGGATATTGAGGACCGAAATATTTCAAAAAAAGCAATTAAAAAATATACAATAATTCTTAGTGTTTTAGCTATTGTTTTTATTATTATAGGTAATGTAGCAGATTCTAAAGGAGCAAGAGCTGTAGGGCATTTATCTCTAATATCTTTAATCTTAAATGTGGTTGTATAGAATTAAACTCTATAAATGGACTCAAGATTTTCAACATGGTTTCTTTCCTAAGATGGAAGTGAAATATCAAAAGTTCTTGTCTAAAATATTAACTGGGAAAAGGGCATGGCTTGCCTTAGTAACTATAATAGGAATGCTTATTTTTTCTTTTATGTTATTAGGTATTTTCCTAGAAAAGTACTGTTTTTCCAGATAATATTCCTAATCAAGTAATTACATATATAGAATATCCACAAGGAACAGATATTGAAAAAACAAATACAGCAACTAGGTTTGTAGAAAAACAAGTTATAGATATTCTTAGCAAATATGTAGATGAGAATACTAAAGAAAATTATTTAGCAGAAAGTATTGTTTCACAAGTAGGCGTAGGTGCTGGTAATCCTAATGTAGATGCTGGTTCTGCGTCTGAAACTCCTTTTAAAGGAAAAGTAACAGTCAATTTCTCTGAATTTAAATTTAGAAAAGGAATCAATACTTCAGATATTTTAGATGAAATTAGAAACAAAGTAAAAGGAATTGCTGGAGCAAATGTAACCGTAGAAAAAGATGCTGCTGGACCACCTGCTGGTTATCCTATTTCTATTCAATTAACAGGTTCAGATTATGAAAAGATGTTGAAAGAAGCAGATAAAATGATTGCTTTTATAAACGCTAAAAATATTTCTGGTATTGAGAAACTTAATGTAGATGTTAACAAACAAAGTCCAGAACTTGAAATAAAAGTAGATAGAGTAAATGCAGGAAGTTTAGGTATCTCTACAGGGCAATTAGGATTTAATATTCGTCGTTCAGTTTACGGACAAGAAATTTCAACTTATAAAGAAGGAGATGACGATTATAATATTACCATGCGTTTACAGGAAGATCAAAGAAAAAATGAAGACATTTTATTCAATCAATCTTTGACTTTTAGAAATCAGAATAATGGTCAAATAATGCAAGTTCCTATTTCTGCAATTTCTCAAACTGATAAGTCAACCACTTATAACCAAATTAAAAGGAAAAATTATAAGCGAATCATGACTATTTATTCCAATGTTTTAACTGGTGCAAATGGAGATGAAATAACAAAACAAAATTGCTACAGAATTAGAAAATTATGAATTACCAAGTGATATTACCTATTCATTCTCTGGTGTCCAAGAAGAACAAGGAAAAAATCAAAGTTTTCTTTTCTATGCACTTTTCTTAGCAATGGCAGGTATAACATTAATTATAGTATTACAATTTAATTCGGTTTCAAAAACTGTTGTAATATTATTTACTGTATTTTTAAGTTTTAGTGGTGTGTTTTATGGTTATGTTATTGCCGGAATGGATTTTGTCATATTAATGACGATGATGGGAATTATTTCTCTTGCAGGAATTGTTGTGAAAATGGAATAGTTCTAATGGACTTTTTTGTTTTATTAATGGATAAAAAAGTGGCTGATAAGAATGTAGAATCACACAATGATTTATCTCTTGAGGAAATTAAAGATGTTATTATCGTCTCAGGTAAATCTCGTTTAAGACCTGTACTTCTTACTGCATTAACCGCAGTATTAGGTTTAATTCCTTTGGCCATTGGACTAAATTTTGATTTCTTTGGTTTAATTACCGATTTGAATCCGCATTTATATATGGGTGGAGATAATGTGATTTTTGGGGACCTTTAGCATGGACTATTATTTTTGGATTAACTTATGCTACTGTACTAACTTTGGTTATGGTTCCAGTAATGTTTTATTTAGTTAAAAGAACAAAATATTGGTTACGAAATAGAAGACTCAAACCCATTATTACAGTTGAAGAATAATGTAAGACAAAAACGCTCCAAAATTATGGAGCGTTTTTTCATTTTATAATTCACTTTATATTTATATCATTTCTATAGCCAAATCTTATTGATTCGGCAAATTTCATGAATATAACTTTTCAAATTAGAAATTGTTTCTTTATAATATGGTGCTTCATAGCCAAAGCGTTCGTGTTCTTTTTGTTGCTTTTCCAATTCATTACAACCTTTCAAAACTTCTTTTATCATATCTAATAAAATTAGTTCTTTGTTTTTGTCTTTTTCAAATTTTAAATCAACTAATTCATCTTCTAAATGTTCACAATACTCTAAAAGGGCTTGAACTTCTGGTTCCTCCAAAAGATCTTGTGCATTTTTAAATATTTCTAGTTTGTTTTTCATATTCAATTACAATAAATCAAGGGCAATGGCAATTACAATTTAAAATACTAAGGCTTTAGTCTAAATATTATATGTAAACCACATAGAAAGAAGATAGAACCTATTTTGCATAAAGTCGCTTTGCTCTATATAAGTTTACATAGTCAAATGCTATTTGCAAAATGTAAATTTTCTATAAAACTTCTACATAATTCAAATAATTCATGTGGGAAAATTAATGTATTTTTAGTCCATAGCCAATACTAATTATCAATTCAAAAACACTGACAACTGATTACTGATTACTGCTTTCTGAACACTGAACTCTGAGCAGTAACTAAACATCATCAAAATCTACAAAAATAGAACTCGTAGTAGGAACTGCTTGACAAGCTAAAACTAAACCCTCTTCAATTTCACTATCGGTTAAAATAGCATTTTTCTTCATAACTGCTTTTCCTTCTTTTACTCTACAAATACAACTACTACAAACTCCTCCTTGACAAGAATAAGGAGCATCTACTCCTTGTTTTAAAGTAGCTTCTAAAATAGTTTGTTTCTGACTCATTTCAAATGAGGTTTCTTCACTATCAACTACAACCGTAATTTTTGAATGTCCTTGTAATTGTGTTGCTCCTTGATTTTCTACAGAAGTTGTAGTAAACAACTCAAATTTGATATCTTTTTCAGCAACATTGTGCTCTTTTAAAACTCCAGAAACTAAATTGATCATTTCTTCTGGTCCACATAGATAGTACTTATCAAATGTTTTCTCACTATGCTTATTTTTCAAAACAAAATTAACCGCAGCTTTATCTATTCTTCCAATAATTCTCCATCTACATTAATTTTACTGTACACATAATGTACAAAAAAACGACCTACATATTGTAAATGTAACTCTTGCAATTGATTGTGAAAAATAGTTTCTTCGATTGTTTTATTTCCATAAACCAATACAAATGTACTTTTTGGTTCTTCTTCTAAAACCGATTTTATTATGGATAATATAGGTGTAATTCCACTTCCAGCTGCAAACGCTGCATAATTCTTTTGTTTATCTGGATTAGGTTCAAAAGTGAATTTTCCTTCTGGTAATCCAACCTCAATAATGTTACCAACACTTAATTTTTCATTGGCAAATGAAGAAAAGAAACCGTTTTTAACCGCTTTAACTGCTACTCTTAATTGGCCGCTTTTTGGAGAGGAACAAATAGAATAAGCTCTTCTCACCTCTTCTCCATCTAAAGTTACTTTAAGCGTAACATATTGCCCAGCTGTAAATTGATAAAAAGATTGAAATTCCTCAGGAACATTAAAAAGTATCGACACACAAGATGGTGTTTCTTTTCTAACTTCTTTTATAACTAATTTATAGAATGTTGACATTGATTTTTATTTTATACAAAAATATAAAACTAAATACCCAAAAAAGATAGTTTACTAAAAAAATCGTAACATTTATATCATTATTACTACTTATAATATAAATAAAAATAAAAAATAGATGATAAACCAACTGATTCTTAGAGGAAACACAGAAGAGAATATAATACTTAATAAGCAAACACTTCAGTTTAAAAAACTTTTAGATGAATTAAGTAAAAAAGAAATTTCAATTAAAGAGGAAGTATTTATTAATAGCAAAATTGAAGAATTAAATAACACAACAGCTGAAGGTGATGCCTTAAGAAAATTGATTAAAGTAAAGCAAAATGAAATCATAAAATATCTTGAAAAAGAACTTAAATATGTAACAAAAAATTATTACAAAAATTTATGGTTTGTTTTAGGCATGTCTATGTTTGGTGTTCCGATAGGAGTAATTATAGGAACTAGTCAAGATAACATGAGTTTATTAGGACTAGGTTTCCCATTTGGAATATTAATTGGAATTTTAGTTGGTTCTAGATTAGATAAAAAAGCATTTGAAGAAGGAAGGCAAATTGATATAGAAATTAAAAACTAAAAAATATGATTAAACAATTTCTTACCTTAGAATGGAAAGCTTTTACAAGATCTTCTTCTTTTTCGGCAAACTTAGCTTTGAAAATTTTGATGATTTTTGGAGCAATATACTTTATAACTATTTTTATTGGGCTTGGATTTGGTTCCTATTTTCTTCTTGAAAAAGCTGGTTTAGAGCCTTTTTCGACAATTAATAAATTCATTATATATTATTTGCTTTTTGATTTAATCATTCGGTTTTCTTTCAAAAAATGCCTACTTTAACCATTAGACCTTTTTTGAATCAAAATATTAAGAAGAATAGTATTGTGCATTATACTTTGAATAAAACTGTTGTTTCCTTTTTTAATTTTATACATTGGTTTTTCTTTATTCCTTTTACTATTGTACTTATTTCTAAGGGCTTCGATTCTTTACAAACTATTACTTGGTGTATAAGCATGTTGTTGTTTCTATACATCAATAATTTCTTGGCTATTTTAATTGACAAAAAAGATGAAATTTTCTACGGAGTTTTAGGTCTATTTGGAGTTTTTGCCATTCTTCAATATTTTGCCATTTTCGATATTACACAATACACAAATGTATTCTTTGAATCGTTTCACAATCAGTTGTATTTTATTTTAATTCCTATTATTTCATTAATAGTATTGTATTATCTAAATTTTAAATTTTTCAAATCAAATCTTTATTTAGATGCTGGTTTATCTATACAACAAGACGATGCAAAAACTGAAAATTATACTTGGTTAGACCAATTAGGAAGTTTAGGAACATTCTTAAAAAATGATATTAGATTATTAAAAAGAAATAAACGATCAAGAACAACTATATTCATGAGTGTTATTTTTCTTTTTTATGGTTTTCTTTTTTTTAATAATCCTACACAATCACCAGTAATGGGAATTTTTGCAGGAATTTTTGTTTCAGGAGGCTTTTTATTCACTTTTGGTCAATTTATTCCAAGTTGGGACAGTGCCTATTATCCTTTAATGATGAGCCAAAACATTCCATATAAAGATTATATCAAATCGAAATGGTGGTTAATGGTCATTGCAACTGTACTCTCTACTTTATTAGCTTCTTTCTACTTGTATTTAGGAGTGCATACTTATTTACTTATTGTTGTAGGTGCCATTTTTAATATTGGAGTCAATTCTCATTTGGTAATGCTTGGAGGAGCTTATGTAAAAACACCTATTGATTTATCTTCTGGAAAAGGAGCTTTTGGAGACAAAAAAGCATTTAATGTAAAAACCATGCTTTTAACCATTCCAAAATTATTAGTTCCTGTTTTATTATATGGATTAGGTTATTATTTATTCACCCCAAACATTGGATTAGTGTTTGTAGCTTCAGCAGGAATCTTAGGTTTTGCTTTTAGAAACAAAGTATTTCAGTTGATTGAAAATATTTACAAAAAAGAAAAATAATGCGACTATTCATGCTTACAAGCAAACCAAATAATTTTCATTATAAACACAATTAGTAATTTACTTAGCAACATAAAAACCATGACAAAAGTTACCAATCTTTCAAAATCATACAACGGAACTACCGTTTTAAAAATAGATCATTTAGAAATTCCAAAAGGGCAAAGTTTTGGCCTAGTAGGCAATAACGGAGCTGGAAAAACTACATTTTTCAGTTTGCTGTTAGATTTAATAATTCCTACAACTGGAAGTATCACCTCAAATAACATCCAAATAAACACAAGTGAAGCTTGGAAACCTTTTACTTCTTCATTTATTGATGAAACTTTTTTAATAGGTTATTTAACTCCAGAAGAGTACTTCTATTTCATAGGAGAACTTAGAGGTTGGAACAAATCTGATGTGGATAATTTTTTAAAGCAATATGAAGATTTCTTTAATGGTGAAATTTTAAATAACAAAAAATATTTAAGGGAATTTGTCCAAAGGAAATGCCAAAAAGCTGGAATTGTAGGAGCATTAATAGGAAATCCTGAAGTAGTAATTTTAGATGAGCCGTTTGCTAATTTAGATCCAACTACACAAATACGATTAAAAAAAATAATCAAATCTTTAGCAGAAGATAAAAACACAACCGTTTTAGTTTCTAGTCACGATTTGCAACATACTGTTGAAGTTTCTGACCGAATTGTAGTGCTTGAAAAAGGAAATATAGTTAAAGATTTAGTACCAACAACAGAAACATTACGTGAATTAGAAGAATTCTTCTCAGCGTAAAATTTAATTTGTCCCTAAAAAAAGATTCCGATGCTATTATTTTTCATCGGAATTTTTTTTATTGTAGTGCGTTGAAATTACAAACGTCATTATAGACCCGATAATAGTGGCATCCTTTTCTTTTTTAAAGTAAAAAAAGAAAAGATATAACGGATAGCGGGACAGTTTTTTAACCGAAGAACTGTTTTTGTTCTCCAACTAAATAAAATGGTATTTATTAAGCAAATAAAGCTTTCAATTCGGTAGCTTCATTTGGTTTCATTTTTCCTGCTAATACTAAACTTAATTGTTTTCTTCTTAAAGCTGCTTCATAGCGTTCTTTTTCTAGTTCGGTTTGTGGTTCAATTGGAGCGACTTGAATAGGCCTTCCAGTTTCATCAACTGCTACAAATGTATAAATCGCTTCGTTTGCTTTATTTTTAATTCCAGATTCTCTATCTTCAATCCAAACATCGATAAATATTTCCATGGAAGTATTGAATGTTCGAGATACTTTTGATTCTACAGTTACTACACTTCCTAAGGGAATTGCTCTATTAAAAGCCACATGATTTACTGAAGCAGTAACACAAATTCTTCGTGAATGTCTTCTTGCCGTGATACTTGCAGCTCTATCCATTCTAGCTAATAATTCTCCACCAAAAAGGTTATTCAAAGGATTGGTTTCACCAGGTAAAACTAAGTCTGTTAAGGTTGTAAGTGAATCGGAAGGATATTTTGCTTGCATTATTTTTTTTTACAAAGATAGTAAGCACAACTAATTTTGGACATAAAAAAATCCCAAAAAAGGGATTTTATTTTAATCTATTAGAAGCCAAGCTCCAGTATCTTCCTCTTTGTTAAGATTTTTTATTTCTGCTTCTGCTTCTTCAATGGTTTTATAACTTCCATAAACAACAGGAGTTAAGCCTTGTCTGTTTTTTTCTAGTATGTGTGCTTTATAACCTTCTTCTAAAAGCATTTTTAATGCCTTTTCAGCATTTTTTTCACTTCTAAAAGCTCCAGCAATTACATGATAAGGCATAATTTCTTCCTTAACTGGTAATTCTACCGAAACAGAAGGGCTTCCTATAAAAAATGTAGCTTCTTGAATACTTTGTTGTACTTCTCGTTGTACTTCTTTTTGAACTAATAAAGTGTCCGTTGCCACTTGCTGGTCGTGTTGGATTTTATAAGCAGCAGTTCCAGCACCTAGTAATAATGTAATCGCAGCTGCATATTTAATAAAAGAATAGGTTTTTTTCTTTTGTGGAACTAATAGAATAGGTTCTTTAACATCAAAAGCTTCTACTTGTTTTAAAAGTTGTTCTCTTTTCATTTCTGGAGCAACAAAAGTACTTAACCCAAATGATGAAACTAAATAATTTACTGTTTCAAAAGGTTTAAAAATCCAATTGTATTCTCCGTTTACAAAAATTTCTCCAATGTTATGTAAAACAACTCTATCTCTATTTTCTAATGCTAAAACCCAAATATTTACTTGATAATTAATACTTTCCAATGCCTTATCGTAAGAAATATTCTCTTGTAAAGCGATATGATTAGCTAACAAACCATCATTATTCTTAATATTTACATTAAAAGAAATTACTTTTCTAGGTGGTAAAAACGTACTTGCGCTTCCACTCACTTTTGCTGACTGGTTTTCTGTTACAAAAGCACCAAAGTTAGGCACTGTAACACATTGGTAACGATATAATAAATCGGAAATATACTTGTCTAATAACATAAGACAAAGTTAAGTATTCAAAGCTTTTTTCAAAATTTTATTAACAAATTTTATTAACAATTATTGCGCTCTAAAAATTAATCAATAACCATCTTAAACCCAACTCTTGGTATGTTTTCAATTTTAACTGAAGTTTCGTCTTTTAGTATTTTTCGTAGTCTAGAAATAAAAACATCTAAACTTCTACCTGAAAAATAATCGTCATTTCCCCATAATGAAGTTAAAATTTTCTCTCTTTTTAAAACGGTATTTACATTGTCTAAAAAAAGTTTTAATAGTGCTGCTTCTCTTTCTGTTAAAGTAATTCCTTTATTTTCTTTCTTCAATAAGTAATTTTCAAATTCAAATTCAAACGAACCAATATTATACTTTTTTGCAACTTTATCTTGTACTTTTTGACTTCGGTTTAAAAAGATTTCAATTTTTAGGATGAGTTCTTCAATTGAATAAGGTTTTACTAAATAGTCATCTGCTCCAAGACGTAATCCTTTTACACGATCATCTTTCATGGTTTTGGCAGACAGAAAAATAATAGGAACTTCTTGATTTCTTTTTCTAATTTCTGTAGCAATTTCAAAACCATCCATATCGGGAAGCATAATATCTAAAACGCACAAATCAAAATCTTCATTACAAAACAGTTCAAACGCTTTGGCTCCATTATTACAATGTACTACTTGGAAATGTTGTTCTAAATTATCAGCTGTTAAAAAAGCTAAGGTTTCGTCGTCTTCAACATATAAAATTCGTTTCTTATTCATGAACATCTGTTTTTAGTATTTCTATAGAAACTAGTAATCCTTTTGGAGTATTTTTTGCGCTAATCTTCCATTGGTGAAGTTGGCAAATCTTTTTCACATAAGCTAAACCAATTCCAAATCCTTCAATTTCTTTGCTATCTTTTCTTTTTACTCTATAAAATTTATCAAATATAAAAGGTAAGTCTTTTGGTGGAACACCTTCACCATTATCCTCAAAAGTAAGTGTTATATACTTATCGTTTTCTTCGTTTTTTATTGTTATCTCGGGATTTGAATGACTGTATTTTACAGCATTATCAATGATGTTATAAATAATATTATAAAAGTGAAAATCATCTGCAGTAATACTATAATCTTTAGTCAATTCATTTTTAAAAGTTATTTCTTTAGCATATTTCAAGCGAATATTATCACTTATCAAACGGATTGTATTTTTTAATTGCACTTCTGTTTTATTCATCTCAACATTAGCACTTGAGGTTTTTGCCAATGATAAAATTTGTTCAATATGTTGGTTCAATTTATTACTTTGATTGATAATAATTTGAATGTATTTAGAAAGTTTAGGATTTTTCTTAATTTCATCTTGCGAATTTGCATAGTTAGAAGCAATAAGAATAGAGGACAAAGGTGTTTTAAACTCATGCGTCATATTATTGATAAAATCATTTTGTAAAACGGTATATTTTTTTTGTTTTAAAAGCAACAAAACTGAGTACACATAAACAATTAAAACCACAAACAAAATAATGGTGTAAATCCAATAATATTTTAGACTATTGAAATAATTTTCTCTAAGAGTTGGGAATCGAACAGCAAAATAATACGTTAAATCATCGTTTTTTGTAAAACAGTCTAAACATTTTTTTTCTGGCTTTCCGTTTGCTGCAATATAATTTCCATATACCATATCATTTGAACCACAATCATAAATAGCATATTCAAAATCTAAACCTAACTGTACTTCATTAAACTCTTTTTTTAAATAAAATTCTAAAATATTATTTTCAAAAACGTCATTTACATTTACTACATAATAATTATGGCTTACTTTTTTTATTTGATTGTTAACAATTAATTCCGAATTATTATCCACATAGATTCTTTCCACAACATCTAATAGAGCATAATAAATTTTGTTTTCCACTTCTTTCTTTTCGAAAGTATATGCTTGGTTAAGCATAAAAAACTGCATAATAATAACCCCTAGAATAGCTAGGAATCCTATTAAAATGATACTATTGAAGCGATTAAATTTCAAGATTTTTTTTGTAATATTACAATTTCTATAAAGCTACAAATCATCATTAACAACTCGTTAACAATCATTATACCTTAGTTAACAACAAAGTTACCATTTGTTTTTAAATTTGCATATCACTAAATTATAAATAATAATTAACGATGAAAGTAATAAAAATATCTTTAGTAGCCTTATTAGTTTGTTCTTTATCATTTGCTCAGAAAGCAGATATGAAAAAAGCGGTAACTAAAGCTCCAGCAACTGTTGCTCCTGCTACTGTTGCTCCTGTATCACAAACACAAATACAGCCTTCAAACATTAAATGGGTAAGTGATACTCATGAATTTGGAGATGTTGAAAAAGGGAAACCAGTATCTTATGAGTTTACTTTTACAAATACCACTAAAGAAACTATATTAGTAACAAATGTAAAACCATCTTGTGGTTGTACAGCTACTAATTACACAAAAACACCTGTTAAGCCAGGAGAAAAAGGAACGGTTACTGCTACTTATAATGCGGCGGCACCAGGGTCATTTCACAAAACAGTTACTGTAACAACAAGCGAAGAAAACGCTGCTCCAACAGTTCTAACTATTAAAGGTAAAGTTATTGGTGAGGAAGTGAAAGAAGAGAAATCAGTAATGTTCAAATAAGAAAACAACAATTTTTTTATATCTTACTTACGAAAAACCATCTTACTCTAAGATGGTTTTTTTATATTTATAATATGCAAACTGTTTTTATAAATACACCATTAGGCACCACTAAAATTAAAGGGGACGAAAATGGTGTTGCTGTGATTTCTATATTACAAGAAGGAGAAATATCCAAAAAAATCCCTTTGGAACTTAAAGGAGTTGTAAAAGAATTAAATGAATATTTTGAAGGCAAAAGAACAGTATTTACATTTCAACTCAATCCTAAAGGTACAGATTTTCAAAAAAAAGTTTGGAAAGCACTGCTTACAATCCCTTATGGAAAAACAGTTTCTTATTTAGATTTATCCAAACAACTAGGCGATGTAAAAGCAATAAGAGCTGTTGCATCTGCAAATGGTAAAAATCCTCTATGGATTGTTGTTCCTTGCCATCGTGTTATTGGAACTGATGGTTCTTTAACAGGTTATGCTGGTGGTTTATGGAGAAAAAAATGGCTCTTGGATCATGAAAATCCAGTGAAACAACAAAGTCTGTTCTAAAATTTTATATCACCTACTTTTTTGTTACTTTTATATTGAAATCTAAAAACAATTTTCTACACATGAGATTTATTAAAAAATTCTTTAAGTGGTTTGCTATCATTTTAGTATCAATTATCATCTTATTATACATTTTTGATGTTGATTATTTGCTTAGAGCTGTAAGGACCATTTATTTTAGAGGTTATACTACAGCATTTCTAGAAGATTATACCCATTTCCCAAATAGAGAAATTAAAAAAGGTGTTGCACAACCATGGAATATTAGTAAAGATTATAATACAATACCTGCAACAGCAACATTAGAAAAAACACATACAGCATTAGAAACTGTAGCTTTTTTAATCATTAAAAATGACAGTATTGTTCACGAAAGCTATTATGATGACTATTCTAAAGATTCCAAGTCCAACTCTTTTTCCATGGCTAAAAGTGTGGTTACCATGGCACTTGGAAAAGCTATTATGGATGGGAAAATTAAAAGTTTAGACCAAAAAGTTATCGATTTTTTTCCAGAATTAAAAGGAAAATATGCAAATGAAGTAACTGTGGGAGACCTATCTTCGATGGCATCTGGTTTAAGTTGGGATGAGAAATATTACAGTCCGTTTTCGATTGTAACTCGAGCTTATTTTGATGATGATTTAAAGAAAGTTATTTTAGGATTAGAAATTAATGAAAAACCCGGACAATCATTTAAATATTTAAGTGGTGCTACCCAACTTTTAGCAATGTGTATTGAAAAAGCAACTGGTGAATACCTTTCAGATTATGTTTCTAAAAACTTTTGGCAACCCATGGGAGCAGAAAATGAAGCGCTTTGGCAATTAGATCACGAACCCGATGGTATTGAAAAAGCGTATTGTTGTATTGCTAGTAACGCTAGAGATTTTGCCCGACTTGGGAAATTATATTTGAATTATGGAGAATGGAATGGCAAGCAATTAGTTAGTGCCTCTTTTGTTCACAAATGTATTAATCCTCGCTTTTCTAATAGTCCACAATATGGATATGGATTTTGGATGCATACTATAAATAATAAAAAACTATTCTATTTGCGTGGCCATTTAGGTCAGTTTGTGATTGTTGTACCAGAAGACAATTTGATTATTGTTCGTTTAGGCCATTTAAAAGGTTTACAGACTGCAACAGATCCCCATAGTAATGATTTATATACTTATTTTGAGGAAGCTTATAAAATGTTAGAAAAGAGAAATTAGAAAGTAGAGAATAGAACAAAGAAAATAGAAAATAGTATGAGTGGTCATTTTTCAGGGTTCCAAAATCGAAAAAAAATAAGTGAATTTAAAAAATCTAGAAGAGAGAAATTAGATTCTAGAAAAGCAGATCTTATTGATTATGCTTTACATAATGAGAACTCAGAAATAATAATACCAGTTATTCCTGAAGAAAAGTTAAATCGAGTAAAAAATAATATTCGAAAAAGAATAGCTAATAATAAACATAAACAAGCAATACTAATGATTGCTGGTTTTGTTATAATAATTATACTTCTTATTGTTTTTGCAATAAGTCAAAATGTATTTTAAAATGATTGAAAAAATAAATCTTAATAATATCTTATTCTTAGACATTGAAACAGTTCCTGAATATGATAGTTATTTAGGAATGGATGAAGAAACTAAGAAGCTTTGGGAAAACAAAACACAATACCAACGACGAGATGAAGTTTCAGCAGAAGATTTCTATGAACGTGCTGGAATTTGGGCAGAATTTGGTAAAATTATTACTATTTCAGTAGGATATTTTACCAATAAAGGAGACATTAGAAACTTTAGAGTGACTAGTTTTTGGGGAGAAGAAAAAAAGATATTACAAGATTTTTCAAATTTACTGAACCAACATTTTAATCAACCGCAACATGTTTTGTGTGGTCATAATGCCAAAGAATTTGATATTCCATTTATAGCAAGAAGAATGATTATAAACTCGGTTGCTTTACCTGATAAGTTGAATTTATTTGGTAAAAAGCCTTGGGAAGTTCATCACCTTGACACACTTGAATTATGGAAATTTGGAGATTACAAACATTTCACATCATTGAAATTACTAACCAAAGTTTTAGGTGTCCCTTCTCCAAAAGATGATATTGACGGAAGCGAAGTAGCACATGTTTTTTACATCGAAAAGGACATTGATAGAATTATTACTTACTGCGAAAAAGATGTAATTGCGGTTGCTCAAATATTCCTTCGTTTTAGAAGAGAAGATTTATTGATTGATGATGAAATTATTCATGTGTAAAAACATCACTATGAAGTATTTATTTCTACTCTTATTATTTCTTATACTATCTTGTAATCATAAAGAAACAATAAAAAAAAACATTTTAAC
>JAAURU010000426.1 GCA_012032075.1 Flavobacterium sp. | reverse complement strand
GAGGGAAAATTCGAGAAGCAACTACAACAATTAAATATGGAATTAAAAGATATTGAAAATTTACCATCCACTCTTATGATTTGTTATTTGAATGGCTTCGAAGATGCAAAAAACAAATTAATTGAAGCAAAAAACTTCTTAAAGCAACACCATAACCCAGAAGTGTATTTAGCTTTTAAAGAAAGCATGCGAATATTAAGAAAAATGAAATATAATTTTAGTTAAAATTATGATCACTAGCATTTGTTTTATCTAAAATTATTATTGTGTAAACCGCAATTAATAATATACCTATTCCATAAACTAATTTGAGTTGTGTGGAATAATTTAATAAATATAATTGTGAATTATCCTCGAAAATAATAGTATTGTACAACATTTCTATTACCGCACAAAACCAAATTATGCTTAAAATTAGAAGTATAATTATAAGTCTTAAAAAACTTTTTTGTTTACTTATTTTTTTCATGCAGAAATGGGATTAACAAGTATAAAGTTACATCCTATAACATGAAATATTGCACAATAAATTTGTAAAAAAAGTTAAAGTTTTAACTATACAAAGCCGTGTTTTTTTGCTTCTCTTACTATGTCTTCATCAGTTCCTCCTTTTACACAAAAATAGTCTTTAATTTGTGCTTTCCTCTTGTCAATTGAACTTTGGGCTAAATTGATATAATTAGGCAGATTTTTTGATAAAACCCCTTGAGATAATAAAGAAATTATTGTTCTATTGTTTTCATCTAGAAACACTTTATTTTTAACTTCAAGCATTTCCTGAATACTTTCTTTTACAGTTTTACTAATGTATTTTTCTTTGTTAACAATAACTTCAAAAGCTTTTAAAAATTCATCTGCTGTAAAATCGCTTTTTACTAAAAGTCCATCAGGATCTATAGTCGATTGTATTTCATATAATATGAAAGCCTCTGCATGCGATGTTAACATTAATATTTTTGCGAAAGGATATTTCTTTCTAGCAATAAGAGCTAAATCCTGACCTGAATTAATATTTTTTTCTTCATACGGTGGAAGACTTAAATCCAAGAAAACCATATCAAATTCATAAATATCATCAGATTGCATCATTCTATTGTAAGCAGATTTACAATCAAAAGCAGATGTAACCTCAATTTTATAACCTAAATCGTTATATGACAGAATACTTTTGTAACCTTCAATCATTGAAGGGTGATCATCTACCATAAAAATGTGAATTGTTTTTGACTCCATATTTATTACATTTTATTCTACTGGAATTTTTAGCAGAACTGTTGTTCCCTTTCCAATTTCTGATGAAACATTTAATTCTGCTTTAATTATACTTGCTCTTTGGAACATATTTTTTAATCCAATGCCTTTTTTAACTTTATTTTCATTAAACCCTATTCCGTCATCTGTTATTTGTAAAGTTACAAAATTTTCTTGTTTTAAAATAGTCACATTAATTTTTTGAGCATTAGCATATTTATTACAATTATTTAATGCTTCTTGAAGAATACGATAAAGGTTCATTTTTATCTCAATGTCTATTTGTTCCCAATTTATTTCGTTATCTATTTCATACTCACAATAAGCAGTATATAAATCATTTTGTTGAATAAGTAATTCATTTAAAATAGTTTTAAAATTACTTTTTTCAGTAAAAACATCATTACTTAATTCATGAGCAATTGCCCTTACTTCTTTTTCAATATTTTGAATTTCATTAATATGTCCTATACATTTTTGAATTGTTTCCTCATCATTTCTTTTAGTTAGTACAAATAAATTAAGTCTAGTACTTGCTAATTTGTTCATAATTCCATCGTGAAGTTCTCTAGCAATTCTATTTTTTTCAGTATTTTTTACATCGTCAATTTTTGTTTGTTGATCCAGCATTAATTGATAAATTTCTTCATTTGATTTTTGCTGTTCTTGATTAAAAAGCAACTCTTTTTGTTTTGCCCTTTGATAAAAAATTATAAAAAACAAACCTCCAATAAAAGCTACTAAAATTGACAAACCTAAAATTAATCTTTTCTGACTTGTAAGTTGGTCTTTTTCCAAAATAATTTCATCAGTTTCATATTCAATTCTAGCTAATTTATTAGTTGTAGCTCTTTCCACATTGTATAAACTATCACTTAAAGCAATATATTTCTTTGCATATTCTAGACCTTTGGACTCATTTATTTGGGTAAACAAATCTAACGTTTTTAGTATCTCTTTATTATAATTTGATTTTTTAGCAAGAATATAAGCCTGATTGTTTAATTTTTGAGCCATATCCATATTAGACTTTGATATATAATATTCAGTCAAATGAATTTTACTTCTAATAATTCCAGCAATATTATTAATACTATCGCTTAAAGAAAGGGCTTTATTTAATTCTAAAAAACCGTCTTTATTATTGAGTTTGAACTTTGAATAAGCTAAATTATCTAGTAAAGAAGCATATAAAACAGGTTGATTTTGTAATAAATTTTCAATTTTTAATCCGTTTTGGAAATTCTGTATAGCTTTTTCATGTTGATTGCTATTTTGATAAACAAGACCTAAATTGTTAAATGTTTGAGCTTTAAAGTCTCTATAAAGATAATTTTCTTTTAATTTTTCAAGTTGTTCAAGTGCTTTATTTTGATAATCAAGAGCTTTTTGATAATTTCCTAATCCTAATAGTGAACTTCCAAGATTTCCATAACATTGATAAATTAACATATTATCATTAATTTCTAAGGAGAAGTCTAATGCTTTAATTGTCACTGTTTCACTACCTAAAAAATCTTTTTCATAAAGGAGTACATAAGCTTTATGTAGTATTGTATTGGCTAAATTTTCCTTTTCATCTAATTTTAAATAAATTTTTTCAGCGTTATTATAGTACCAGTATGCGCTATCGTTTTTTGCTTTTTCAAAAAAATAATCGCCCATGTAATAAAGAGCTCTTGCAACTGTGGTAGAATCATTACTTTCTTTACCCAACTCAAGCACTTCTTTTGTGACTTTTTTATACTTTTCTAACTCATATAAAGGAAAATAACGATTTGCTATTTTAAAATAATTTCTTCTTGTTAAAGAATCATTTTTTTGTTTTTTAATAATATCATAAGCTAAATCTCCAAAACGAACTCTCATATCTTTCGATATGGTTTCTTTTTGGGCTAAGGATAAGTAGTTATTAATCTTTTTATTTTCTTCATTTAAAGTATTCTCTTCATTTTTTTTTTCTGAACAATAATTAAAAAAGAATTAAAATAAATAAACTAAAATGTTTCAAATGCAAAAATTTTAAAATGGATTTGTA
>JAAURU010000425.1 GCA_012032075.1 Flavobacterium sp. | reverse complement strand
AAGATTATAAAAAAATTATTGGTTATAATAAAGTTAATAGCAAATATAAAAGAGGTATTATTGAGTTTATTAAACCTTTTTCTGATAGTTTGAATACTATTTGGGAAAATTGTAATGAGACAGATAAAGAATTATTAACAAGTTTATTAGTTTATCGTTATTTAGGTTATACAAAAGTAAAATTGCCCAGAAACAATGAAGAATATTGGGAGGCAATTAAAAAAGCAAAAGAATTAGCTAATCCCTTAATGACACTTATAATCCTCATTTTTTACACTTTATTCTAGAAAAATTTGATTTAAATCCAATTGGTTATAATATTAATTTTTACTTCAGTGAAATAGGAGTTGCGATTGATTTATTTAGAGCAATATTCTTATAAAAACAACAATCAAGATATAGTTTCAGTTGAAAAGGGAGATACTGTTTTAGATGTTGGAGGATGTTGGGGAGATACAGCATTATATTTTGCCAGTAAAAGTGGAGAGAATGGTAAAGTATATTCGTTTGAATTTATTCCAGGAAATATTAATTTATTCAAAAAAACATGGCATTTAATCCAGTTTTAAAAGAAAAAATAGAATTAATTGAAAGACCTGTTTCAGATTCTTCAAATAATAATATTTACTTTAAAGATAATGGACCCGGAAGTTCTATATCCTTTTCTCCATTTGATGAACAGACTGGCGCTGCAAAAACAATTACCATAGATGACTTCGTAAATTTTAAAGAAAATATTAAAGTGGACTTTATAAAAATGGATATAGAAGGTGCTGAAATAATTGCTCTTCAAGGTGCAATTGAAACTATAAAAAAATACCGACCAAAATTAGCTATAGCAATTTATCATAGTATTGAAGACTTTGCAACAATTCCTAACTGGATTTTAGATTTGAATTTGGATTATGAAATATATTTAGGTCATTATACTATCCATGCAGAAGAAACAGTTTGTTTTGCTAAACCAAGAAAAAAATAAATGATTACAGTAACTAAAACATTTTTTCCACCTATAGCTGAATATCAATTCCAATTAGAACGCATTTGGAAAAACCAATGGTTAACTAATCGAGGGGAATTAGTTATTGAGTTAGAAGAAAAGTTAAAAACTTATTTAACAGTAAATCATATTCTGATTACAAATAACGGTACCATTCCTTTACAAATTGCTTTAAAGTTATTTGGGAATGGAGGTGAAATTATTACCACACCATTTAGTTATGTGGCTACTACAGCAGCAATTGTATGGGAAAATTGTACACCAGTTTTTGTAGATATTCATCCAGAGTATCTTACAATTGACGAAACTAAAATTGAATTAGCAATTACTCCAAAGACAACGGCTATTTTAGCTACACACGTTTTTGGTAATCCTTGTGATATAGAAGCAATTGAAAATATAGCTAGAAAGCATAATTTAAAAATTATTTATGATGCTGCTCATTGTTTTGGAGTTACTTATAAAGAAAAAAGCATTTTTGAATATGGAGATATAAGTACTTGTAGTTTCCATGCTACTAAGCTATTTCACACAGCTGAAGGTGGAGCAATTTTTTCTAACGATTCAGATTTGCAACATAAATTATTTTATAGTCATAATTTTGGACACAATGGACCTTTAGCTTTTTATGGATTAGGTATTAATGGAAAGATATCAGAATTGCAAGCAGCGATGGGATTAACAGTACTTCCCTATATGGCAACAATTATAAGTGAAAGAAAAAAAGTGGTGGAATTTTATAATAATAATTTGGATTTTTCTAAATTAAAAACAATTAAAATTAGAGAAAATACACAATGGAATTATAGTTATTATCCTATTGTTTTTGAATCTGAAAAAAAATTACTTGAAGTACAAGCTGTTTTAAATCAATTACAAATATTCCCTAGACGCTATTTTTATCCTTCTTTAATAATGTTCCTTTGTAGAAAAACAAGAAATGAAATTTTCTGATGCAATTGCGACGCAAGTATTGTGTTTACCACTTTATGTTGGTTTAACAGAAATAGAATTATATAAAATTGCTACAACAATAAATAGTGCTTTCAAATGAGAGTAGCTATAATGCAACCTTATTTCTTTCCCTATATTGGTTATTTTCAATTAATTAACTGTGTAGATGTGTTTGTGATTTATGACGAAATTGAATTTACAAAAAAAGGTTGGATTAATCGAAATAGAATTTTAAATAATGGCTCAGATAAGTTTATAACTTTACCATTAAAAAAAGGATTCTGATTTTTTATTTGTTAACCAAAGATTTTTATCTGACAATTGGACAACACATAGAAATAAATTGCTAAATTTAATTAAAGAAAGTTACAGAAAAGCTCCTTATTTTGAGTTAACGTTTGATTTAGTTACAAAATGTTTGACTTCTGAAAAAAATAATTTATTTGAATTTGTTTATTATTCAATCCAACAAATATGTTTGTATTTAGAGATTAAAACAGATATTCGGATTTCTTCAAAACTAAATCTAAACCAAAATTTAAAATCGGAAGAAAAAGTAATTCAAATTTGTAAAATTTTAAATGCTAAAGAATATGTAAATCCTATTGGTGGTTTTGAACTATACAAAAAAGATAATTTTAAAATACAAAATATAACTTTGGAATTTATAAAAACAAATAATTTTACATACAAACAATTTGGAAATGATTTCATTCCATTTTTGTCAATTATAGATGTTTTAATGTTTAATTCTATTGATAAAACGAAGAGAATTCTTAACACCGAACACAAAATTTTATAAAATGAATCAATTAAAATGGCAAAAGAAAGGATTATTATTTAATCCAAAAAACCATAAAACACCAAAATGGATGAACGAATTTGCGCAAGCTCCTCATGTTCTTCATTTTGATTCATTTATAAGGGTTTACTTTTCTTGTAGACCAAAACCAGATACTAATGGACAATATGTAAGTTACTCTGCTTTTGTAGATTTTGATTTTGATTTTAATGTAATTGAAATTTCAGAGGAACCTATTTTAAAATTAGGTAACCTAGGAACTTTTGACGAGTTTGGAACCTATCCAGTTTCTGTAATTAAAAAAGGAGGCAAGTATTTAGCCTATTATGCGGGTTGGACTCGTTGTGAATCAGTACCATTCAATACTGCAATTGGATTTAAATGACGCTCTGTTTCAGAACGATATTTTTATTTCGTTTCCATTATCTATTCAAGTTAATGTAATTTTCAATTTGTAAAACTACTGTCAGTCTGCTTTGTGAAGAACAAATGAGGACTGTTCAGTGGTTAAGCGTTTCGAACTCCGTGTGCCGCT
>JAAURU010000424.1 GCA_012032075.1 Flavobacterium sp. | reverse complement strand
AGACGTGCCCCAGCATTTCCAGGCTCGGCAGCACCTCAGAAGTGTCGTACAGCATGCCTGGTTCTCGAGAGTTTTCATGGGGCTCATACTGGTCAACACAATCGCCATGGTGCGGCTGCTGCCAGCGAGCAAGTGCATGTATACGCATGAACATGTGTACGGGACAGGAAAAGGTCCCGTTAGAATGATAGTGTCCATTGATGCACGCCGCCGGCAGCAGACAAGGCACACCTACAGCACCAATGTTAAGTGCTACCATGCCATCTCTGTAATCTGCAGCTTTTGCCTCGGTCTCTACATGTGGGTGGAACACATGAGCATGTAGGAGTCTTCCGCACATATGAGTTGCAACTGCACTGAGAACGCGATGTCTTCAGCACTGGAAAATCCAGCCCCGCCATCTGTGGTGCAGCATCTGCAGTGTTGCAGGCGATGGAGTACGATGGAATGGATGCTGGGCTAGAAAAACGTCTGGGAGTTCTGACTGAGGTCTTGACTGCCGCGTTCGCACTTGAGATTGTTGCCAAGGTGAGCATGTACATTCTGCAGAAGCAATGCGTCTGGAATAGCACGTCGGAACCTGCTCGTACAGTACCACCACCGTTCGTGCACTGATTGTGTCACCAACGAATCAGGACTCCTGCTCAACAATCCTGATGGACATTTGTTCTAAATGTTCGTATTTTGAGGCTTGTTCTGTAGTTTTTGTGAAAGTCATTTTTAGTTTTTGTAACAAAGTAGCTAAGTTACGAAGTAATTTTATTAAATTTAGCTTTTAATATTTCAATTATGAAACGATTTATTAACTTTTGCTTTCTTACTATTTTAATGATTAGTTGTGTGAGTAAAAAAGTTGAAATTTCTAAAGATTATGATAGTGAAGCTTTTTTTAACGATCAAAGAACGATAAACTATATTATTGGTGATAATTTTTTTACTAGTGATTTTAATTCTAAAGATTTTGGAATAGTTGATGAAGTTTTGAATAGAGCTATTTCAGAAGATAAGTTTTATTTCTTAAAGGATAAAAACATAATAGAGTTGAAGAAATATTACAGGCAATATTTAGTTTATACTGACAAAAATAATGATAAATGGATTTATATAAATGCAATGTGTCGGGTTTCTGATGATTTAAATTGGAAAAAGAAATGTTTAAAATATCAGATGGTGGAGAATGCTATTGGAATATTAAAATTAATCTTTCAAAGAAAACATATCATGGATTAATTATTAATGGTTATGCGTAATTTTAATTATGATGTTGAATAAGCAATACTAGCTTGAATATCTTCTTTTTCTAAAAACGGATAGGCTTCCAGTATATCATTAGATGAATCACCATTAGATAAAAATTCTAAAATTGTTTCTACGGTTATTCTCATTCCTCTAATATTAGGTTTGCCATTACATATTTCAGGATTAATAGTAATTCTTTTTAATAAATCATTTTCCATAACTACATATGGTTCTATTACTATCAAAGATAAGTTTTTCTTTTTGATAGAATAATTTATTCTTAATTTTTGGAATTTGGAATTTTGATATTGGAATTTCTGAACTACATAAAATAAGCCAAAATTATCCCTAAAACAATTACAGATAATTTAGCCAAATTAAATTTATGACCTTCACTACTTTCAAAAATAATGGTTGAAGAAATATGAAATAAAATACCAATTACAATTCCTGAAATTTGAGTATAATAAGCGTTTAAAAAATTCAAATTGTCGGCTAAAAAGGTTCCTAAAGGTGTTATACAAGCAAAAATTAGCATAAAAAACAAAATAGCTTTTTTATTTAATTGCGCATTATAAAAAAGTAGTTAAAATGATTGCAATAGGGAAGTGGTGGATTGCAATTCCGTAGGCTAAGTGATTGTGATTGCTTATTGGCATTCCTTCTAATAAAGCATGTAAACACAAACTAAAAAACAACAACCATGGAATTTGGTTCATCGTTTGATGACCATGAACATGACCATGTTCGGCACCTTTTGAAAAGTATTCTAAAATAATTTGGAACACAATTCCTATCATAATGAAAATACCAATTGCGCTATTATGATTGTGAGGATGATTTTCAGCATGATCTAATTTTGATTCGTAAACTTCTGGTAAAAGATGCATAACTGTTAAAGATAAAAGAAATGCTCCACTGAAAGCCAATATTAGTTTTAAGTTTTTCTTGCTTTTTGGTCGGAAAAATAAAGCAATTAAATAACCACTTAAAACGGAAAAAAAGGTAATATATAAATACTGTAATCCATTATTTAAAAATCATAATTAAACGTTCCGACTGATTTTTAAAGAATTTTTGTAATTTATAGTTGCCAAAAATATCCAATAAATAAATACCTGCTTCTTCCATCATTTGTTCAAAATCGGCTAAGCGAAGTGCTTGTACTTTTTCAGTAAAATGATATTTTTCTTCTTCAAATGTAAAATCGATTTCTTTAAAAATATGATTGTCTTTAACATAACGTTTTATATGAAAATCTATATTTTCAACCGTTTTTGTTTCTTCTGGAACTAAATTTTCAATTACATTATCTACATTCATAAAATCAATACAAGCAAATCCTGTATCGGTTAAACTACTATGAATAGCTTTTAAAGTAGTGAGATTATCTGCATCATTTTCGAAATAACCAAAGCTGGTAAATAGATTAAAAATAGCATCATATTTATCTTTACATTTATTACGCATATCATGTACTTTAAAATGTAAAGATTCATTTTCCCATTTTTTAGCCTCTGTAATACTATTTTCAGATAAATCAGCACCAGTTACATCATAACCTAGTGAATTCAAATAAATGGAATGTCTTCCTTTGCCACAAGCCAAATCTAAAATTTTAGCTTCATCAGGTAAATTCAAATAACTAGTTATGTTATCCATAAAATGTTGGGCTTCTTGATAATCTCTATCTTTATAAAGTATGTGATAAAATGGAGTATCAAACCATGAAGCATACCATTTTTGAGTATTCGAATTTGTATTTTCTGTCATTATTCTTTTTCTCACTAATTAATCTTGCAAAATTACATTTTTTTTGCTCTTAAATGAACTTATCTTCTTTCATTCTTTTCAAATAGAAGAAATGCGACAATTAGAATAAATTTAATGTATTTTTGCATTTTAATTCCATTGAGACTAGTTTTAAACGAATTTTATTGGAATTTGGAATTTTTAAAATGTTGGATTATTATAAATTATGGAACATAATTTCAAGATGGTTGCCAAAACCTTATTTGGATTTGAAGAATTATTAGCTAAAGAATTAACACAATTAGGTGCTCAAAATGTAGA
>JAAURU010000423.1 GCA_012032075.1 Flavobacterium sp. | reverse complement strand
ATTTAATTTTGAGAATCTATTATAAGATTTTTTGTGTTACAAAAGTAAATAAAAAAACCTCCTAGAATAAGGAGGTTAATTATTAATCAAATTTATTTTTAAAGTAATATTTACTATCTAAATCATCATCTGCCAAAGGATCGAACTTTAATGGTTTTGGTTTTGGTTTACTTGCCAAAGCCTTTTTCTTCCATATTTCAAAATATTCTTCAGACAATTTCGATTTCATTACGTCTAAAATTTCCTGTTCGGGCAAACCGAATTTTTCCTTTAATACTTCAAAAGGTTTTTTTCCTCTTGTGCAATTGCGACTACTTTAGCTATTGTTTGGTCGTCTAATTCTGAAATCTTTCTTTTTTTCATAGATGAAAAATTAATCTATAATTTTATTAATGTTATATACTTCAATATTAACTAAAAAAAATTAAAATAAAAAAAATGATCCCTTTTTTTACTGATTTTTTACTATTTCTCATTTATAAAACTCTTTTTTAAATTATAATTATAAAATAGTTCTAAATGTTAAATTTATTCTAGATTTTTTACTCGAATTCGATTTTGGTAACTGGTGTTTATAACAGACTTGGCTACCATTTTTCATCAGTAATAAACTACCATGTTTTAAAATGAGATTTAGTTTGGCTTCTTTTTTATCTATGTGTTTTAGTTGAAAAGTTCTATCTTCACCTAGACTAACTGAAGCAATTATTGGATCTCTTCCTAATTCTCTTTCATTATCGGAATGCCAACCATTACTGTCTTTTTCATTTCGGTATAAATTAAGTAAAACAGTAGTGAATGATTGATTAGCTTTTTCTTCAACCAATTCTTTTATATATATTAAAGTAGTATTCCAAGGTTTTGGATGCATAGTAATATTAGAATATTTGTAAGGCTTTCCTTCATTTCCATACAAAGCTGTTAATCTAGGTTGTGGATATGTTTTCCAAAACAGTAATTTCATCATGTTGCCAAGGTGTCTCTTTTTGTAGCTTTTCAAATAACATATTTGCTTTTTCAGCTGAAAAAAAGTTGGGATAATACTCAAAAATAGCATCTGGTAAATCTAATAGGATTTTCTCTTGTGAGAAATAAGTCATAACATACAAGTAAAAATAATGATTTTTTTTAAATTCATTATATTCTTAAATTTAAGAAAGGTAGTTATTTACTTCAGTTTAAAATATGATTTGTAAAAATTATTAGTTTTACAGTGAAATTTTAAAATAATTAATAACATTCATTTTGTCTAATTAATATAGTAAACAAAAATCTGATTTAATGAAATGCAATCAATGATATACAATTAAAGTAGTTATTTCATTTATATACTTTCATAAAAATGAAAGCAAAAAATAAATTAATTTGAGAATGTCTAAGTTTAATGTAATATTCATAAAATTAATAATTACATTAATTAATTGAATATTAAGTATAAAATAAAAAAATAGAATTATGCAAAAGTTTGGAGCAAGTAAAGAGTTTTTAGTAGGAGATGAAATAGAGTGGGAAGTTATTGCCAATGGAGTTAAAAGAAAGATAATGGGTTATGATGATACTTTAATGCTAGTTAATGTACATTTTGAAAAAGGAGGTGTAGGTCAAATGCACAATCATTATCATGCGCAAGTTACTTATGTTGTAAGTGGAAAATTTGAAGTTACTATAGGTGAAGAAACTAAAATGCTTAAAGGAGGAGATAGTTTTTATATTCCACCATATGTAATGCATGGAGCCATTTGTTTAGAAAGTGGAGTGCTGATAGATACTTTCAGTCCAATTAGAGAGGATTTTATGGGTTTACATTAGTAAAGTCTTATTTTAATTATATAAAAAAAAATATTATTATTATTATTATACTTTTATTAAACCAATCTGGTTAACCAAATTTTTTTAATACCATATTAATGATGAATTTAGAAGTAATATCAAAGAAAGTCAATCAAGAAGTTTTTAATGAAATTATTACAAAAATAAAGGATTATATAAATTATAAGAATCTTGAACCAGATGACAAATTGCCTTCTGAGCGAATGCTTTCTGAAAAATTTGGAGTAAGTAGAGGTAATATTAGAGAAACCATACAAAAATTAGAGTTTTACGGAATTTTAAAAACGATTCCTCAAAGCGGAACTTTTATTACAAATATTGGTATAATAGCAATGAACGGAATTATTGATGATATTTTGAAACTAGAAGATCCCGATTTTAAATCATTAGTTGAAACAAGAATATTGTTAGAACTAAAAACAGTTAGTCTAGCAGCTTTAAGAAGAACAGATGAAAATTTGATTCAAATGAAGTCTGCCTTAGATGCTTTTACTGCTAAGGTCGAAAAAGGGCAAGACGCAGTACAAGAGGATTTATTGTTTCATTTAACAATTGCTAAAGCAAGTGGAAATACTACAATTAATAAGTTAATGCTTTTATTAACTCCACAAATAATTACAAATTTTGAAAAATATCATGTATGTAGTGATACAAAAGGTTTCAAATTAGTAAAAGAACACACAGAAATTTATGAAGCAATCGTAGCTAAAGATTCTAAACTAGCAAGAGAAAGAATGAAAAAACATTTTGTTGCTTTATACGAATATTGCTATAAAGAAGAATAATTTTTGCTAAATATTTTTAAATAATTAAATATCAGTTACTTATGTATTTGGTAAAGTTGTTTTTTTTAGTTTTTGCTCTTTTGTATTTATATATACTGAAAAGCCCAATAAATCAAACCAATTTGTAGAGGTAATCTTAAGATTAAAATCCATTTTGGTAAACCCAAAGTCGCTTTTTCATTTTGTAACATATAAATATGTGTGGCATAAAAACCAAGCAACAAGTTAATTATTCCAATACTCGAAACAGAATCTAAAACAGGAATACAAACTCCTATTCCAAAAATAATTTCTAAAACACCACTTACTTTATTAATCAAATTTGGGATTTGGTAAATAAGGAGGAATTATTTTTACATATAATCTAGGTTGTCTAAAATGATTCATCCTGCTAAACATAAATCAATCCCATTACATATTGATGCCAAGGTAAATTCATGTAAAATTTATTTACTTCGAAAAGTAATAAAAAATAAAAGAAGGAACTATTTTTTTAAATAGCATTCTTGAATACAAAATTATTTTACTTATTAAAGACTTTAGATTCTAAAAAAATCTCTATTATAATAAAAAAACATATTATTTCTTTTAGTAAATATTAAATCTAATCTTCTATGCAACATAATTAAAATCATCAGATAATGTATAAACTGTAAAAGATACTTTTTAAACTTTTTAACTAAACAAAACAAACGACCTTCATTTTCGTT
>JAAURU010000422.1 GCA_012032075.1 Flavobacterium sp. | reverse complement strand
TAATAGCTGAAAAATTCAATTGGTATGAAAAATACTAATCAATAATCCAAAGTAATACAGGTTTCTTTGATTCCTGCAATCTAGTGTCTAACTCTTTCATGAATTCATTAGAAACCGCAGGACAACCCCAACTTAAAGGACTGTATTTTGGATAAATTTCTTCATTTTTAACAGCATTCCAAGAGTGCAAAACCACTACTCTCTTGACCGCTGTATTATTTGTTTTTTCTAAGCCATGAATCCAGTATTTTACATTGATTCCCCATGAACTATAATCCCTATCTCCTATTTTATATTTGCCACTCATAGAACAGTGACTATCATTTCTTAAGTCAAATTTAACCTTTTCCCATTTTTCAGGATTTTCTTCAAATTGGTCACAACTTCCATGAGTTACCAAATTTTTATCTATAACTTTTTTTTGTTTTTAAAATCATAAATAAAAAAAACGGTTTTTACCAGAATGTAAATTCAAATCTACCAAAAAGTAGAACTCTTCATTGAATTCATTTTTCTTAGCAAAAGTTAATGCTTCTTTATGGAACTTTGTATAGTCTTTCGTTTCCTTCTTTGGACTTATTGCAGTAACATTTGAATGACTATTTGTTTCATTATTGTTACAACATAGAAAAGCGATAAAACTTACAAATAAAAGATTTCTCATAATTTTAATTTAATAGCAATTTGTAATATTAAAATTTATTTTAAACCTTTTGTGTTAATTTTTGTCTAAAACTTATAAAAGTTGGAAAATATGAACGCAAATACACTTTGGTCACTTCGATTAGGCTTTTCAAATAAGCAAAGTTCAGCTATTGAAAAATTAGGCATTACATCTTTTGTTGAGCAATCTTTCAATTCAAAGATTGATAGTGTTTTACCAGCTTTTTTAGAAGATAGTCCAAAACTATGGAAGAGTTTAAAGCAATGCGACAAGATATAAAAAATGCTGATTCTGATGCCCAAAAAAAGATTTTAATAAAACAGGTTAAAGGAGCTAATGATATAAGGGTTTGGTGGTTAACAAAAATGCAAGAAGAAGAATTTCCACTACGAGAAAAAACGACTTGTTTTTGGCATAATCATTTTGTTTCGACTATTCAAAAAGTAAAAGCTAATTACTGGGTTTATCAGCACAATATGATTTTGAGAGAGAATGCTTTTGGTAACTTTAGAGAACTTACCAAGAAAATCATTCAGTCGAATGCTATGGTTCGCTATTTGGACAATGTAGATAATAAAAAAGGAAAACTAAATGAGAATTTAAGTAGAGAGTTATTGGAATTATTTACGCTTGGAATTGGTAATTATACAGAAGAAGATGTAAAAAATGGAGCAAAAGCTTTGGCTGGATTAAATTTAGGCAATGAAAAAGCAGTGTATCGTAAAGCATTGGAAGACAATGATACAATTACTTATTTAGGAAAAACAGGACAATTCAAAGCAGCAGAAATTGTTGATATTATTTTTGAACAAAAAAACACTCCTTATTTTATTACAGAAAAAATTTTAAAATGGTTTATATACGATAATCCATCTACTGAATTGATTACTTATTATGGAGATTATTTCAAAAAAGTAGATTTTGAGATAAAGCCATTGTTACTTAAAATTTTTACTGAAGAGTATCCCAAAAACAAAACAGGAAGTAAAATAAAAGACCCTTTAGTCTATACTCTTCAATTGGTTGATGAACTTCAAATTAAAAAAACAAATCCAATGCTCATTATTCAATTTTTAAAACAACAAGGCATGGATTTGTTTAATCAGCCTAATGTTAAAGGATGGATTGGAAGTAATAATTGGATGACCTCCCAAATCTATTTGCAACGCAATAATGCTTCCGATTTTTTATGTAGTGGACAAAATATCATTGGCAGAAAAAAACAAGAAATGGATGATGAAGAGCCTATGATGCAAAGAGAAATTCAAAAAGTAAAAGTCGCTTTCGACCCAAATGGAACAAATAAAACCATAATAAAAGAATTAAGTGACCGACTTTTATTTTCAGTTGATGAAAACACACAAAAAGATATGGAAACTATTTTAAAATATGATTTTAATCCGAAGAGTGAAAGTGCCAATGCAGCTGTTTTAAGACTGTTCAATTATATTACAAAATTACCAGAGTTTCAAATCATTTAAAAGTAAAAATTATGGATCGTAGAAAATTTTTCAAACTAACAGGAACCTACACAGGTGGTTCATTATTACTACCTAGTTTTCTTCATGCTTTTTCCACTCAAAATACTTTTTCTTTACAAGAGAAAAGTGTAATTTTTATTCAATTAAATGGTGGAAATGACGGTTTAAACACTTTTATTCCTTTTGATAATCCTTTATATTATGATTTACGTCCTAATATTGGTATTGCAAAAGATGATATTGTAGGCAAAACTAAGGGAATGGGATTTCATCCTGCTTTAAAAGGATTTGCAACCATGCAAGCAGCTGGACATTTATCAGTTATTCAAAATGTAGGGTATCCAGAACCAAATCGTTCCCATTTTAGGAGTCAGGAAATTTGGCAAACTGGTTCAGCTAGTTCTCAATATTTGAATGAAGGTTGGTTAGGTCGTTATTTAGATGCTCATTATAACGAACATCATCCTACTGGAGGTATTAATTTGGATGCTATTGATAATTTAGCTTTAAAAGGGATTGAGCCCAATAGTATTACGGTAAAAGATCCAAACCGATTTAAAATAAGAAATACTTCTGATGAAAACGTACAATTATCTGAAAATCCGCAGTTAGATTTCGTAAGAAAAATAGCTGCTTCAGTTGTGGAAGGTTCTGATGAAATTCAGAAAGCATTGGCAAAAGCCAAAACCGAAATTAGTTATCCAAAAACGGGATTAGGTAAGAATTTGGAATGGATTGGTAAACTAATTAAAGGCAATTTGAATTCGAAAGTATATTATACTTCATTGGGAAGTTTTGATACACATGACAATCAGTTAGCCTTACATAAAAACAAATTATCAGAATTAAATGATGCTGTTTTTACCTTGTATTCCGATTTAAAACAAGCCGAATTATTACCTTATGTAACTGTAGTTGTTTTTTCAGAATTTGGTCGAAGAGTAAAAGACAATGGAAAAGGTACCGATCATGGAACCGCTGCTCCAATGTTTATAATAGGAGGAAATAATAAAGGAAACATCATTGGTAACAACCCAAATTTAGCCGATTAGATAAAGGTGATTTGAAATATGAAATTGATTTTAGAAGTGTTTATGCTTCTATTTTGGAAAATCAATTGGACTTTAATCCTGCTAAAATTGGCATTAAGAATTCATCACTAAAAGGATTATTTGATGATTTGTATGTGTTTGAGTAGTT
>JAAURU010000421.1 GCA_012032075.1 Flavobacterium sp. | reverse complement strand
AGAAACAACAGAAAAAAAATTCTCATTTGAAGGAAAGTTTAGATACGTATTACAAAGCTAATCTAACTGCTCCAAATGATACAGAACAGATTTCAACTGCAACCTCGTTTGCTGATAAATCTGGGTTTGCTTTAGGTATGGCAAACATTATTGCCAAATATGAAAAAGGAAAAGTAGGTGGAGTTGCTGATTTAGTATTTGGTCCTAGGGGAGAACAAGCTAGTACAAGTGTTGTTAACCAATTGTATGCTTATTACAACGTAAGTGATAATGTAAAACTTACTGCTGGTAAATTCAATACTTACCTTGGTTATGAACTTATTTCTCCAGTTGGTAATTTCAATTACAGCACTTCATACCTTTTTACAAATGGTCCCTTCAACCATACTGGTTTAAAAGCAGACTTTAGTTTATCGGAAAAAGCTAGTTTATTATTAGGGGTTTTTAACCAAACTGATGTTACTGATTTTAATCCAAACGGAAGTTATGCATTAGGTGGACAATTTGGTTATGATGGTCATTTTTTAAATCTTTTATATGATAAAGCAGGCCCATTAGGATTTGAAATTGACTATACTGGCGGTTTTGATGCTACAGAAGAATTACGAATTGGTATAAATGCTGCGTATTCCGACAATGATGGAAATGGTTTTATGGGAGCTGCACTTTATCCACAATATAAAGTTGCTGATGCCTTTACTCTTGGATTAAGAGGTGAATATTTTTCAAGACATTTTGATGCAGAAGGTGTTGATGATGCAAGCGTTCTTGCTTTAACACTTACTGGAAGTTATACGGTTGAAGACCTCACTATTAAACCTGAGTTTCGTTTAGATAATGGTTCTGAAGATATTTTTATTGATACGGATTTGAATCCAACAAAATCTTTAGCATCATTTTTAGTAGCTGCTATTTACAAATTTTAACTAAATAAATATATTAAATGAAAAAGATTGAAGCAATAATCAGAAGATCAAAATATTCTTCTGTAAAAAAGCCCTTCATGAAGTTGGAGTAAATTTCTTTTCTTATTGGGATGTTACAGGATTAGGAAATGAAAAAGAAGGACACGTTTATCGTGGTATTACTTATAGTACAAGTGATATACAAAGACGTTACTTATCAATTGTTGTAAATGATGAATTTGAAGAAGCTACTATTAATGCTATTTTAAGTGCAGCTGTAACTGGAGAAGTGGGTGATGGTAAAATATTTGTCTCTAACGTTGAAGAAGTTTACAGAATAAGAACAGGAGAAAAAGGTGGTCAAACATTAAAATAAAAATAATTAAAAAAAATGGAATTACTTACTATAAACAATGTATGGATGATGATTTGTACTGCATTAGTTTTCTTTATGCATTTAGGATTCTCATTCTTAGAAATCGGATTAACACGTCAAAAAAACACAATTAATATTTTATTTAAAAATGTATTTATTGTAGCCATAGGTCTTTTATTGTATTGCCTTGTTGGTTTTAATTTAATGTATCCAGGTTTTGCAGAAGATTCAAGTGGCTTTTTTGGATTTGCTGGAATAGGATTAAGTTCACCAGTTACTGCTGAAGGAGCATTAGATTTAACTTACAATGCTGGTTATACATATTGGACAGATTTCTTGTTTCAAGGAATGTTTGCAGCAACAGCGGCTACTATAGTTTCTGGTGCAGTTGCAGAAAGAGTTAAAATAGGGCCATTTATGATATTTACTATTCTTTATGTAGGATTAGTTTATCCTATTGCTGGTTCTTGGAAATGGGGTGGTGGATTTTTACAAAAATTAGAAACCCCGTTTTATGATTTCGCAGGCTCTACATTAGTTCACTCTGTAGGAGGTTGGGCTGCTTTAGTTGCTGTATTCCTTCTTGGGTCTAGAATTGGTAAATTTAAAGACGGAAAACCACAAGCTATAACTGGTCATAATATACCTTTAGCAACAGCGGGTGTATTAATCTTATGGTTAGGATGGTTTGGTTTTAATGGAGGTTCTGTTTTATCAGCTGATCCAACATTGACTTCTTTAACTTTAGTTACTACTAGTTTAGCTGCAGCAGCTGGAGGAGTTGTAGCATGTTTGGTTTCAACCTTAATGTATAAAAATTTAGATTTAACAATGTTTTTAAATGGCATACTAGGTGGTTTAGTTGGCATAACAGCTGGAGCAGATCAAATGAGTCCAACAGATGCTATTATAATTGGATCAATTGCTGGTGCTATTATAGTATTTGCAGTATCTTTAGTAGATAAATTAAGATTAGATGATCCAGTTGGTGCAATTGCTGTTCATTTAGTTTGTGGAATATGGGGTACATTAGCAGTTGGAATATTTGGTAACTTAGCTAGTGGAGCGCAATTTGTAAGCCAACTAATCGGAGTTGGATCTTACGCTGCATTTTGTATAACAACATCCTTTATAATAATATATGCACTTAAGAAAACTGTTGGTATAAGGGTTTCTGAAACTGAAGAATTAGAAGGATTAGATGCTCATGAACATGGAATGAGTGCTTATCCAGATTTCAGATTAAATGAAAAATAAATAATTCTGATTTTTATTATAAAAAAGGGTTTTCAAATTTATTTTGGAGACCCTTTTTATTTTACATAAAATTTTCTTAAAAAATTTATACTAATTCATAAATTTTAATGTAATGGTTTCTAAAACTCAAGGCTTCACATTGTATTTTAGTAATGCGACTTCTGCACCAAACTGTAATACAACTAGTAGAGAAATTATTTCAGATAACCTATTGGTTTACCCAATTCCTGCTAAAGAATCAATCACATTAAGTAGGGAAACAGAACAATTCGCAAAAGCAATAATTACAGATATGCAAGGAATTGTATTATTACAAACAGAAATTAATTCGAAAGAAGCTACAATAGATGTTTCAAAACTTAATGCTGGTATTTATATAATACTGCTAGAAACTAAATATGGTTTTGAAAAAACATTAATTACCCATGATCATTTAGAGCTTATTCACAGAATTAAGAAATATTCAGACATTAATTTAGGTAAAACACACAATAAATTCTTACAACTATTAAGCAACTTTTATCGAGCGACAAGATATGACAGGTTTGGAGTTTCATCGGTTTACCATCCAAACCAAGACAAAGAACAACTAATAAAATTTGTGTCAGACGAACTAAATATTGAAATATCTGCTGGGATGATGTTTCCTACAGAAATAGACGAAAGAATTAGGAAGTTTATTGGTAAAACCATTTCTACTATCGCGACAAAGCTCTACGACATTATTAATGACAGGGCTCGTGAACTTAATATATATACCTATGAAATTGATTATAACTCCAAGGCTTTCAAAATATTTATAGAAAAAGGTTATTC
>JAAURU010000420.1 GCA_012032075.1 Flavobacterium sp. | reverse complement strand
TGTTATTACTAAAAATGAAATTATTTCCATTCAATATGAAGTGCATAAGCATTTTATTATCCTTTTGGATGGAGTAAATAGATTTGTTATTATTTTCAGTTTTTTCACTATTGCATCATCATTTATGTTCAATTCGCGCATGAAATTAATATCTAAAGCATGAATTTCTTTATTAATTATTTTTTTAGGATTTTCATAATCAAAACACCATTCCATGTACTTTACATTATTCACATGATTTACAACATCTAAATCAGATAGTACAACTTGATGATTGCCTATTCTTGTTGCATTTTCATCAATATCTATTTTCTCAGTTGGTTTTTTGGTAGCATCTATTTCAAATTTTTCAAAATGGTCATAAGGTAAAGCTATAGCTTCAGGTCTTCTTGTTTTGGTATTAATAACTGCCCAATAGGTTTCGCAACCAATAATTTTTTCATCATTCAAATACATTTCCATACAACGAATAGAACGTGAATTTTCAAGTGTTTTTATCCAAGTTTTAATTGTTACTATATCTCTCCATTTAGGAAGTTTCTCAATTTCTAATCGCATTCTACTCATAACCCATGCTTGATGATGCACTTGCATATCAGTAAAACTAATTCCTCCTAAATCGGCATGCTGTCCAGCTGTTAATTGTAATAAATTACATAAATCAGTATATTTTAAATAACCGCTTGGATAACAATCTAAGAATGTAATTTCAAATTGTTGCTTGTGAATTGATGTGAAGTTTTTTGAAATGGGCATTATTTTTCTTTTATTATAATTTAGAAAATCTAAAATTGAAACCTAAATTTAATTGAATATTTCTTGAGCTATCAAAAAAGTCTTTCTCAAATTTATTCGTATAGGTATTGTACTTTGAGTAAGAGTATTGAATACCAACTAAAAAACTTATATCAGTATAGAAATTATAATTGAAATTCGTTCCTACAAAATATGTTTTTCCATTTGTTTTCCCAGTTTCTTTTAATTGGTTTAAACCAAAACCAATATAAGGATTTAGAGTGATCTTATTTGCTAAATCATAATGATATACTAATTTTAAATAGCCTTCTTTTCTAAAAGCTGTAGATATGTTTCCTGTAATTGATTTATCTATTGCTTCAAATGTATTAATTAAAATTCCTGATATAAGACCAAAACGATTATAGGTTATTAGTTCAAGATCTAATAATAAACCAAACTCTTTTTTATAACCTTCTTTTAAAAAAGAGTTTTCTATTGATAAGGTATAGTGTAAGCTAGATTTACTTCATTGAAAGATTTTGCTTTGTTTTGTGAAAAGATAAAAAGTGGAAAAAATATATATAGAGAGAGTATTTTCATGATTAATATGCAATTATTTCTTCTATGTTAGTATTTTCAATAATTATATTTCTTACTTGTGTTGAAGTAGTATTAGTTAAAAAATCATATAAATCATATTGAATTATTATATTTTGATTTTTAGCCACAACGTAATTAAAAATTGAATTGTAATTTTGATAATTATTTATAGGATTGAAATATCCTTCATAAAAAGTTGACTCACCAATTAACTGAACATTTTTAATACTTAAATTATTTGAGCTTGAGGTTCTTTCAAAAGTTACTCGTAAAGTAACTAAATTATCGCTTTTATATAATGTTGTAGTGTTAAGATTTAATTTATAATCTATAAAGTTTTCATCTTGTATGTTTAGTAGTTTTTTTTCTTGATAACCATATCTTTTATCCTCATTAACAATTACAATAATTTCGCTTTCATTTGTTGCTGAATAAACATATAATTTAAAATTACCATTAGCATCAGTATAACCTATTCCTGGTTCTTTATAATCTGATGATTGGCTAGGCAAAAAACCTCCATATGAACCTTCTTTGTAATAGGCAACTTTTACTTGGATATCTTGAATTCCTTCATTATTTTGATTAATAATTTTTCCTTCAAAAATTAGCTTTGTTCCATTTTGATAGGTTATATGATTATCGCAACTTATTGTGAGAAATACTATAAAAATATATGTAATTAATAGTTTCATGCTTTATTTAGGGGATTTGAATTTAATACCTATTGTTATTTGAAATTGATTCGATTTTCCATAATAATCAATAATTTCTGGATTTGCATTTAATTTGAATTTAGTATAAATATATTCTACTCCAAAAAAGACATCAAATTCTTCAACTAATTCATAATCAAAACTCAAGCCAGCTCTATAATTTACTCCATTTTGATGACTGTATCGAATACTTCTTTCTCTTTGAGAAAATTGTAAAAGACCTATTGCAGTTGTTGGGGTTATTTGGAGTTTTTCAACAATTTTGATTGGATAATTAATTAATATAAAAGCATTTTTATAATTACCATAAGAAAAATTCCCAGCATTAGATTTATTGGTTACTTCATAACTTATATACTCACCACCACCACCAATATTGAAGTTTTGAATTGAAACTAATGTTAACCTAGATCCAAATCCAAATCTATTTTTATAATCTTTTGCTAAGGTATGATTACCTATTTGATTAGGAATTATATAATAAAGACTAAATGTTTCTTCAAATTTTACTATTTTATTATTTTGAATACTATCATTCTCTTGTGCAATTAATTGGAAAGTGAAAAGTAATAAAATAACTACTTTCTTTATTATTTGATAGTTATAGAATAATTTCATAAATAAGTTCATTTTCTAGAATTGTTATTGATTCCTCAACTACTTCAAATGAACTTTGACCATTTGTTATAGTTGTAATTTCATATCTCAATAGTACATTTTGATTTTTTACGGGATTAAAATCTTTAAATCTAATAGATGAATTCTCAATTGGCTCTTGTTGTATATTGTAATTTTTAATAGCTTCTCGTTTTTCACCAATTAGTTCTATTTTTGAAACATATTTTATTAGTGACGAATTGATTACTTTGACAGATAATAAAGTAGCATCGTTAAATCTATATAATACAAAAGGAGGTTCATTAAGTTCATAGTTAACAAAATTATTTTTTTTAATATTAATAATTTCATATTCTGGATAAGTATTATCTCCAAATCTTATTGATACATTTTCTCTTATTGCAGCAAAAGGGAATACAAGTTTTATAATTCCATTTGCATCTGTAGTTGATTGAACTATTTTATCAAATTCATTAACATTTATATAATTAGTCGAATTATCATGATAATCACCATTATAAAAATTAACACTAATTTCTAGATTAGGTATTGGGTTATTATTTTTATCTAAAACTGTTGTTGTAAAAATATATCTTGCTTCACCATCATAAGGTACAGCGCATTTTAGTAAGAAAAATGAAACTAGGATAAGTAGTGATTTTTTCATGAGTTTTTTCTTTGAAGAG
>JAAURU010000419.1 GCA_012032075.1 Flavobacterium sp. | reverse complement strand
AAAGTGAAGAATAATCCACATTTTAATGCTTTGCAAGTAAAGTTTTCTTATGCCATAACCTGTCATAAATCGCAAGGAGGACAATGGAACACTGTTTTTGTAGAACAACCTTATTTACCTAATGGAATAGATAAAGATTATTTGAGATGGTTGTACACCGCAATTACCAGAGCTAAAGATAAGTTATATTTAATAGGTTTTAAAGAGGAGAGTTTTTTAAATTAAAGGATGAAAAAAATTATTGCATTGGGTATTTTATTATTTTGTGTTGTAATCATTAGTTTTGGTTATTATATTTTTAATGAAATGACTAAAGAAGATAGTCAAGGAGAATTTTATGATTTATATAATAGAATAGATAAAAATGACAATTATTTTGTAATAATTGATGAAAAAGAAGCCTTTTTTACAAAATTATTTGGAGACAATCTTTTGTTCAAGATGGTAATTGTTATAAAAAAATTGAAGATTTTAGTAATAATAATATTAGAGTTTATCGCTTTTCCCCAAATCAAACCTATTTAAATTTTACTATTGAAGAGGCAAAAAAAATCAAAAAAATAAAGACTACAGCATTATTTTTCTCCAATTAAAATCTATTTTTGAAAAATATAAATAAAATACCATGAAAATAATTGCTGTTATTCCTGCACGATATGCTTCTACTCGTTTTCCAGCTAAATTATTACAAGATTTAGGAGGGAAGTCAGTAATAGTAAGAACTTATGAAGCAGCACTTCAAACAAATTTATTTGATGATGTTTTTGTAGTAACTGATTCAGAACTTATTTATAATGAAATAGTTACGAATAAAGGAAAAGCTATTATGAGTATCAAAGAACATGAAAGTGGAAGTGATAGAATTGCAGAAGCTGTTGAAAATATGGCTGTTGATATTGTTATCAACGTACAAGGAGACGAACCCTTTATAGATGCGGAACCGCTACAAAAAGTAATTGAAGTTTTTAAAAACGATACCGATAAGAAAGTAGATTTAGCTTCAATGATGTTTGAAATTAAAGATAAAACCGAAATTGAAAATCCTAATAATGTAAAAGTAATTGTGGACCAACAAAATTTTGCGTTGTATTTTTCGCGTTCGATAATTCCTTACCCAAGAGCAGAAAATGTGGGTGTTCGTTACATGAAACACATTGGAATTTACGCTTTTAGAAAAAAAGCATTATTAGATTTTTATAGTTTACCCATGTTAGCCCTCGAAGCTTCAGAAAAATTAGAGCAACTTCGATATTTGGAATATGGAAAACGAATCAAAATGGTGGAAACTACTCATGCAAGTATAGGAATCGATACTCCAGAAGATTTAGAAAAAGCTAGAAAATTAATATAAACGCTCAATTACAATCAACTCATTAAATTCTTCAACATTTGAAATCCTTTTTATAGTATATTTTGTTGTTTCAAATTGTTTTATGAAAATTGTATTTATTTCTTTTTTCTTTGAATCCAAAATCATGGTGTTAAATAAAATAGAACCTTTTTCTTGAAGTATTTGTTTACAGTTTTTAACAAATTCTTTTTCATATAAAAAAGCAGGCATTTCTGTATCTTCAAAAATATCGATTAATAAATTAAATCGAATTTTTTGGAGTTTTTGAAACAAAATCTTTAGCATCAGCAAGAATCGAAATGTAATTTTCAATTTGGTTTAAACCAAAATAATCATTGGAAAGCTTTAATTATATTTTCATCAATTTCTACACCAGTTATAGTATCTTTAAATTGAATTTCGTTGACTAAAGTTTTAATAACACTTCCTCCAGCAACTCCTAAAATTAGGATTTCATTCATTGCTTTTATTTTTTCAAATCCAATAGTAATCAATCCTTTACGAAGTACTTTTTGTAAACTCCCATAAGAGTAGTTAGTATTTTTAGAATCTAAAACGAGTTTACCATTATTCCAGTTAACTTCAAGCGTTTGGCTAATTTCCGATTTACTTTCGTAAATTTTTATTGGTAAAATATAACTTAGTAAACGTTTAATCATAAAATTTGCTTCTAATTGTAAATATAATTTTAATTTTACAGCAAAACATAGCAAATGAAAAAAATAATATATACATACATTTTTTGTAAATTTTTAGGCTGGGAAGTTGTAGGAGGAATTGATAAGAAAATTAAAAAGTGTATTGTTATTGCTGTGCCACATACGAGTTGGTGGGATTTTTTCTTAGGAATCTTTACAAGAGGGATTTTAAATATCGAAATTAATTTTTAGCTAAAAAAGAATTATTTGTTTTTCCATTTGGTTATTTTTTCAAATGGGTTGGTGGTTCTCCTTTAAATAGAGGAAAAAAAGAAAACAAAGTAGATGCAATTGCCAAAATTTTTGCTGAGAAAGATGTTTTTAGATTAGCGCTAGCACCAGAAGGCACAAGAAAAAAAGTAACCCAGTGGAAAACGGGATTTTATTATATGGCTTTAAAAGCAAATATTCCTATAATTCCAGTTGCTTTTGATTATGGTAAGAAAGAAGTAGTGTATAATAAACCGTTTTATCCAACAGGGAATATTGAAGCCGATTTAAAAATTTTACAAGGCTATTATATAGGAGTACTAGGTAAAATTCCTGAAAATAGTTTTACTCCTTAAAATAAAATAAAACCAAGATTCAATTTTTCTCGTAAATATGTTTTTAGAGAACCATAAAAAACATAGTATTATGAAAATTTATTTTATTTAACAGCTTTAGTATCAATATCACTTATTTCATGTAGTGATGATAATGATACTGCTGCAATGCCAACTTCAGAATTAAAATTAGTTACATCTAGTAACACAACGGGTAAAATTTCTTTTACCGATTTATTGCAAGTAAATCGAGCTCTGTTTCTTTAACAGTAAATGGTTTAGATAGTGATGGAATTTATTATGATAACGAATTAGATCAAGTTATTTTAGCTTCAAGAACTAACAATCGATTAGAAACCTATTCAGGTGTAAAAACTTCAGCCGCAGCTAACTTAGATAATTTAATGTTAGCTAATTTTAGTTCTAATACTGATTTTACAAATGCAAGAGAAATTGCCGTTTCAGGTGATAAAGTAATTGTAACACAAGATCAAGCTGCCATTAACAACAATACCAACTAAAATTAATTGGTTTATCAAAAAACTACCACAGGATATACTTTATTAAATGAATATACTTTAGATTTTAAAGTATGGGGAATTCATATTAATGGAAATGATTTATATGCAGTAGCCGATTTAACAAGTGATCTTGTAGTATTCAATAATTTCTTTGCAATGGCTTCTGGAAATGTAACACCATCAAAGAGAGTAACTATTGAAGGTTTAATAAGAACGCATGGGATTACTTATTCTACTGAAGATAATGTTATGCTATTAACTGATGTTGCAAGTGCTGCT
>JAAURU010000418.1 GCA_012032075.1 Flavobacterium sp. | reverse complement strand
TTACATTTTAATTAATGATATGCATAGTGTTCCAGTAACACTTCCATTTAGAGATGAAGCATTAAAAAGAAACTATTTGTCATTAATGATATTTCCAATAAAGAAATATGGTGAAATAATAGGAATGTTTTGTTTTTATTCTAGTGAGATAAACTTTTTTGATGCTGAAGAAATAATTTTATTAAAAGAAGCTACTTATGATGTTTCCTTTGCTTTAGAAGTAATTGAAAAAGAAAAATCAAGAAAAAAGCATTACAAGAAATGACTGAAAGTGAGAATAGATATCATATTCTTACTGAAATTTCTCCTGTTGGGATTTTCCGAACCGATGCTACAGGTTACACTACTTACGTTAATCCTCGTTGGACAGAAATTACTGGTTTGCCTTATGAAAAAGCTTTAGGTAATGGCTGGTTAGATGCTGTTTATGAAGAGGATAGAATTACTTTACAAAAAGGCTGGGAAAATGCTACTGAACATCAAGAGCTTTCCCTGTCTGAATATCGTTTTGTGCGTCCAGATGGTTCCATTGTTTGGGTAATGGGACAAGCTATTCCAGAGCGAAATGAATCTGGTGAAATTGTAGGTTATGTTGGCACTACAACAAATATAACAGAACGCAAAAGAATTGAAGAAGACTTTAAAAAATCCTATAAAAAATTAGAATCTATAATTGATGCTATTCCCGATTTACTTATTGAAGTAGATATTGATGGTTTAATATACAATTATCATTCTCATAGAGAAGATTTACTTAAACATTCTAGTACTGCAATCATTGGTAAATTATTCACAGAAGTACTTCCTAAACCAGCCATTGAATCCTTTTCAATTGCTATGAAAGAAGTGGCTGAAAAAGGATTTTCTACTGGTCAACAATATTTTTTAGATTTACCTATAGGAAAGCGTTGGTTTGAACTTTCAATAGCTCCTATGGAAGAAAATCAGAACAATGAGATTCATTTAATTTGTTTATCAAGAGATATTACAGTTGCCAAGCAATCTGAGTTGGAATTGCAAAAAAGCAAAGAAAGATACCGTGATATTCTGAATAATTTAGATGCTGGAATTATTGTTCAAGCTGCAAATCGCTCAATAATTTTAAACAATTTAAAGGCTTTAGAATTAATAGGAATTAATGGAAAAATTGAGCCCTCAAATTGGGTATTATTACATGAGAATGGGTCTTTTATGGCTTATGAAGATTATCCATTTAATTTAATGCTAAAAGGGAGTCAACCCATTAAAAATTTAATTCTTGGAGTAGCTAAACCTAATACAAATAAAATTACTTGGTTATTGTTTAATACTTTTTCTGTGCAAGATAATAATGGAAATATTATTGAAATTGTATCAAGTTTCATTGATATTACCGAACGGAAATTAATGGAAAATGAAATATTAAAAGGAAAAGAACAAGCTGAAAGTGCTAATAAAGCTAAAACCGATTTCTTGGCAAATATGAGTCATGAAATTCGTACACCACTTAATGGAATCATTGGGTTTACCCATTTATTAATGGAATCTAACTTAGAGAAAACACACCAACAATATATGTCAACCATTAATGAATCTGCCACTTCATTATTGAATATTGTTAATGATGTCTTGGATTTCTCCAAAATTGAATCTGGTAAATTTGAATTGAATATAGAAGAAGTAGATTTATTTGAATTGACACAGCAAGTTATTGATTTATTCAAATATCAAACCTTACAGAAAAATTTGAATCTTATTTTTTATAAAGATGAAAATGTCCCCCAATATATAAAAGCAGATGTTGTTCGATTGAAACAAATACTAATGAATTTATTGAGTAATGCTTTAAAGTTTACCGAATTTGGAGAAATTGAATTGAATATTTCAGAAATTGAAACTTCAACTAACAAAACTGTACTACGTTTTTCGGTAAGTGATACAGGAATTGGTATTAAAAAAGACAATAATGAGAAAATTTTCGATTCTTTTGTACAAGAAGACAACTCCACTAGTAGAAAATTTGGTGGAACTGGTTTAGGATTAGCCATTTCAAATCAGCTCTTAGCGTTAATGGGAAGTAAATTAGAATTAAATAGTAAGTATGGAGAAGGAAGTACTTTCTTTTTTACGATTACTTTTAAAAAGGTAAAACATAAAAAAAGAAAAACTTTCAAAAACAAAAGTCAAAGTTAATGATATAAAAATTAACGAACCTACTATTTTAAAAACGCATACTATTCTTTTGGTTGAAGATAATAAAATTAACATGCTTCTAGCAAAAACACTAATTAAAAAAATAAACCCTAATGTTACACTTATAGAGGCCTTCGATGGAAATGAAGCCCTTGTTATTTTTGAAAATGAGAAAATCGATTTAATTCTCATGGATGTTCAAATGCCTAATAAAAATGGGTATGAAGCTACAGCCGAAATTAGAACACTAAAAGAAGGTAAAAAAATTCCTATTATTGCAATCACCGCAGGAATACTTGCACACGAAAGAGATAAATGTTTTGAAGCAGGAATGGACGATTATTTATCAAAACCTATTATCAAAACTGATTTAGAAGCTATTTTAAAGAAATGGTTGGTTTAAATTAAGAAGTTTTATTTAACTTTTTCTTCTTTTTTTTAAAAGTTTCAATTACAAAAGCAAAATAAAAAATTAGCACCATTAAGATACCAAAATAGTGAAAAATAGATACAGGTGCTCCAGTAAATTCTCCTTTAATTCTTGCTAAAAATGTAAGAGCCATTACCAAACCAACGTAATAAAAATATATGATGGATGAATAGTTTGGTATAAAAGATTTATGCATAAAAAAAGGATAAAAAACAATCATTAAATAAGCTAAAAAACCTCCTCCTAATTTATAAGGTATAAGTTCAATATCATTTAAAAAAACATTAAACGCTAAAAAACAAAAGTGAATTAAGTGCATTATACAAAATACAAGTAAAAACTTTTGCAAATTAGATTTAGAAATTGGTGATGGTAAATAATAATTAGAAATAAAATAATAAAAACAACCTATATATGTAATAAAAGATGCTCTTCCACTATATCTTGCAGAATGTCTAATTATTTCTTCAAAACTAGTATAATTATAAATACAAAAAAATATTATCAAAATTTCAATAGTTATACCTAAAAACAAATAATTTTTAAAATTTACTTCTTTGTTACTCAAATTCATAAAACAAATTTAGTGAAATAGATTAACTCAAATTATACTATTTGAAATTTATTTTAACTAAAAACTAATTCTTTTGGCTTTAGTCTAATTATTATATGTAAACCACATAGAAAGAAAATTGTCAATTATTTTTATTAAGTCGCTAATTTGTGTCAAATACTCCAAGCCCATAAAACATTTCTTTAGGCAAATAATAAATCCCCTTTAACCCAAAAAATT
>JAAURU010000417.1 GCA_012032075.1 Flavobacterium sp. | reverse complement strand
TGTTGGATGATGGATGTTGGATGATGGATGATGGATGATGGATGTTCGGTGTTGGAAGCGGGATGCTTTGGTGTACTGGAATGATACGCGTCTTTGCAGCCCTGATTGCAGTGGCATCTTGGCTTTGTGATCCCGATAGCAATCGGGAGAAGCAATCTATAAATCGCAAAGACTGATACAGTGGATAGCAGTAATGGTTTACTACCAAAGGTCATTTTTTGTGCTCTCTTAAATAAAAAACGCTTCATTTAGGCTGTCGAATAACATTATAATTTAAAAAAGGAACTCCTAGGGTAATTTTCACAAAGCTACTTTAATTTCCAAAATCTTTAAAATAACTTGTCCTGAAATAAGTTTAAAAATTATAACCCTATTCAGGACAAGATAATTCAATATTTGTTAGTCTTTTTCTACTGTATAAGTAATTTATTTAGCACTTAAATTATGCTATTTATGAATAATTCTAAAATACCTAATTTTTAAAAAAATAATTTTAGAAAATAGACTTCTATTTTAAAATTAAAGGTAACTCGACTAGCGTCATGTCTACATACTAAACTTATTTTATCATTACCTGACAACTCATTTATTTTACCTTCCCAAAGATTTTCTTCAAATTGATCATTTGCTGAAGAATCGTCAAACTCTACCACATCTACTCTAATACCTAACTTGGCATTAGGATCATCTATAGGAATATTAAAATCTATATTTTTATTTACTTTCCATATTTCACTTTGTATTAAATCGAGAGGGTTTGCAGCACTACCTTGTGTAAAAGTCCAAGGGGCAGGTACTATTTTTTTTACACTATCTGATAATGCATCCCAATCTGCCAAGGCTTTATTTTTTTATCAACATCTAAAATTGATTTTCCATTCCCTTTAGCTCTTATTCTAACAAATGCTTTTATTTCAGAAGCATTTCCTGCATCATCATTTACTGTATTTTGAACATCTTCCCAAATGATTCTGTATTTTGATGCTCTTGGTGAACACTCTCGAGAGTTATAATCAGTAATCATTCTTGTACCTACCGTTGCTTGATCTAGTGTAGCAAGTGTGTAGCCTATTTTTACTTCATCATTTTTATCGCTCAATAAGCTATCGATACGCTTTTGAAGTTGTTTGAACGAACTTGTATTTAACAAAGGGGCTACTTTTTCTGATTTTCCTCCCACAGCTACTATGGTTACTGAAGAACGTGAAATGTATTTCTTTTTGTTTTTCGTTAAGTTCTAACTCACCATTTGCTAAACCAAATTTGGCATACATATTTACATCGATGCCATGCGCTTCGAAAGAATAATCTGACTCATACACCAGATACAATATGCGACCATAAGTCACACTATCTACATATACCCAATTAGGATCAACCTGATTTTCAGAAATACTTTCTGGATGGTTTGACTCGCTTTTGAACGTAAAGAAGTCTTTTGGTTCATTTATAGAACTATCAACATGTACTGTGTAATATTTTTGATACATCTCCACAATATATTTATTGGATTTTTCATTACTCTTATAGTTAAAATCATGGCTTCCACCAAAACCTAAATAATTACCACTACCTCCTGTGCGAACAAATAATTCCTCTTCAGAACTCATTTTAAATTTAGACCCTAAAGTTATACCACCACCTCTTTTTCCAGAATCGGCTAATTTATTTATACCTTCTTGAATACTACCTGATGATGGTGCATTTACAATTACTTGGGCTTTGTTTGTTCCTTCGCTTACAAGTGTTATGGGTTTTCTAGAAAATGGCACTGTCTTGTACTCACCATTAGCAATATTTTTAATATCATAGACACCTCCCACAAAAATTTTATGAAATTGAGGGTTTAGCAAAACTCCATCAGCATCTATAGAAGTCAAGCTTTGTGTTTTAATACTACAAGTCCAGTTGGAAGAATTATCACTTTTAGAAGTAACCTTATTAGAAGTAGGTAACTTTTCTAAATCATTATTTCTACCAAAAGACAAGGCTACTTTACCACCTTTACTTAATGTTTGGGTACTAGAAAAAATAGCGCTTTTCTTTATCTATTTTAAAAGTAAAATTTAGGGGTTTTGATGTTGCAATCTTTTTGCACCAAATTTGGTTATAATTCCCTTTTTCACACTAAAATGATCTTTATTTAAAACTATTTTTTCATCCCTTTTTTTAATTACTTTAACATCCTCCTGTTTTTAATTTTTAACTTATCGTTTTTATCAACTGGTTCTTTGCCATTTTCATGAGTGTTCATTTTTAAAGGAAGCTTTAAATTAGCATCATCCTTATTTGCTGCTTTAGCTGAATCACTTGTTACAGCTTTTGAAAATTTTTTCATAATTGTTTTGTTTTTTGTTTATACTTGTTTTAGTCAACTTACTGTTTAGATAGTGTGATTGATTTCATAATAATTGTAAAAATGATGTGATTATAATAATTCCAAAACTACAAGTTCTCATTAAATAAAGATACAGGATTAACACTTTGATTTACAGGGTTATTTGCCTGAATTTATTAAAGGTAGAATACCAAATAAATGAACGATTTACTTTGAACTGCAAGGATGTGATTTTGTTTTAATTTTATAGGTTTTAAAAATACATGTAAGTTGAATTGTGAATTGTATCGAGAGGTTTTATTTTCAGTAAACGAGTTCTCGATACGCTAAGCACTCGAACTGACAATTAGGATGTTGTTTCGCTTTTCTTTACACAATCCAAGTCACTTTTAAGTACGAAGCATATCGAGAAGCTTTTGTATAAAATTTAAAAAAAACATCCTTATTAAAACCATTAGTATTCCTAAAAAATTATAGCTTTGCTAAATGAGTAAGAAAGTAATCCATACAGAAAACCTTTCCATTGGTTATAAAACCAAAAACAACACAACGACTATCATCGAAAACTGTGATATTAGTATAGCTGCTGGAAATTTGATAGCGCTTGTGGGAGCCAATGGTGTGGGGAAATCTACGCTATTAAAAACTTTAACTGGAATAATTGCACCCATAAATGGTGAAGTACTATTATATGATAAAGCCATAAATAAATATACACCAACTGAACTAGCACAAGAACTAAGTATTTGTTTAACGGAAAGTCTTCCGCCTAGCAACTTAACAGTGTATGAAATTGTGGCTTTGGGAAGACAACCCTATACCAATTGGCTTGGAACACTAACAAATGAAGACAGAAATAAAATTACTGAAGCGATTGAATTAACTGGTATTAACGCATTTATTGAAAAAAAACATTATGAAATTAGTGATGGACAACTGCAAAAAACCTTAATTTCCAGAGCATTAGCACAAGACACTGCGATTATTATTTTAGATGAACCCACCACTCATTTAGATTTAGTGCACAAAGTTGCTTTAATCAAGTTGCTTCAAAAATTGACACATGAAACTGGGAAAACCATC
>JAAURU010000416.1 GCA_012032075.1 Flavobacterium sp. | reverse complement strand
GTTTTGCAAAAACTTATTCCGAATTTCAATTTTTACAGAAAATTTCCGCTTAAACGAGGGCAAAATTTAATAACTGATCTGTAAGGAACTGAAAGCCCAGTTTTAAATTTTTGCGCTCGGCTTTCTAGAAATACTGCAGATAAAAGATATTGAGTGAAAAGTCCGAAAAAGAAAGTAAGGGAACTACAAAAAAAATACCACACTGATGCAGTATTATTTTATCAAAATTTATTTTAACGGTATTCTTGGTGTTATCTCCTGGACAAATTTTGATATTTTAACGTTATTTTTGTCTTCAGGAGTTGTGGAACTGGAGCTGTAGCAACTCTATTTTAACGTTATTAATAACTATTCTTTATTTCTAAATTAAATCTTTAATTTCTTTTTTCTTAATATTCCAGTTGGATTTTAAATTTTTCCAAATAGTCATAAATTTTGATTTTTACATTAGTGATTTTTTACTGTTATTTTAAAGATTTGAAATTGAACTCATTTCGTCATCAGAAGCTTTTTTAATCCTTTCAATATAACCAAGAACTCCTTTAACAGTATTTTGATTTCTTGGGTAATCATATTGATTTTTTAAAGAGGAATCTAATTGATGATTATATCCTTCTCTAATAGCCCATCTATAATTAAGAATTATTTCAGAAGTAAGTAGATGTCTTTCTTGAGTTATTTTGTCTATTTTTTCTAGAGCAACTGTCATGTACCAATCATAATCTTGTTTTACATAAACAATTGGAACTGGCAATTTTAATGTAATTGTTTCTACAAGTGTAAATTCAACCTCTCTTTCTCTCTTGTAAATTTCATTTTCTTTGACTAAATACATATTTATTTATTTAAGATATTTTCAAGAATATATAATGTTATTTGTATGATTCTACCTCTTTAATTAACTCATTACATGCAAGACAATCAATATCACTATTATTACACATAATACAGGGATAGAGCAATTTTGTTTGTGTTGCTCCTCTATTATAAAAGTCTAAAAGAATATTTATAACAGCTTCTTCATCTAAAGAAGTATCTTCTTTGAGTTCATTAATTATTAATCTTGATTGATTCATTACATATTCCTGAAAATCTAAAAAAATATGTTTTGTTTTTTCGTTTCTTTCTATTCTTTTCATATAATTAAATTTATTCTACATTATAATATTCAGAATCACACAAACCACAAATTATTGAAAGATTTCTTTTACCCCAAATATTTGTTCTACAATTTGGACATTGATACTTACTTTTAGAGCTGTCTTGTGTGCTTTCAAAAATAGGAGTTTCAACCTGAAAGGGTGTATAAAGCAAATCTACTATTTTATCATCTACATTATTAAATTCAGGTATAACATTTTCATGATTAGATGTTATATTTTCTACTTTCTCTTTAAAGGTTCTATCGTACCAAAGAGTTTCAAATATATCATTTTCAATAAGTTTAAAACATGATTTAAAAAAAACCCCATTTTGAATAGGATAATCCATCATTTGCTGACCTGTTTTTTTTCCTCCAACCTTTCCTGTATTTGAAGGCATTAAACCAATTGATTCCATTTTATTACCCCATTCTTTATTATGATATCCTCCTCTTGATGTATTACCAAAATGAAACTGCCAAACATGACACATTTCATGTGCCATAGTTTGCAAGACCTCTATAAAATTTCTATTTGAAAAATATAAAGGATTCATAGCTAATTCATCAGTTTTTTTCTTATCCTTATTAACCCATCTTTCATTAGAGTAATATCCCATTGTATAAGTTTTTCTAGTAATAACAATCATACAATTTGGCAATTCATTATTAAATAAATCTTTATTAAAGTAATCATATATAAATTGAAAAAGCGAGTAAAATTCAATTGTTGGTGTCATTTTTTAAATTGTTTCGTACGATACAAAAATATAATTAAAAATATTTATATTTTATCGTTTTTTGATTATTATTTTTTATTTCGAGCTAATTTGTCAAAATCTTTATTTAATATTTTTTTAATATTTTTTTTCATTTCTTGTAAATTATAGATATGGTTGTTATAATCTTCATTGGATTTATCAATATGATAAATAGCTAAATCAATTTTATCTAATATATTAGTAAGGGTCATATCTACAGCTTCGTGTATTTCTAATTCTTTTTTATTCATTTTGCTTTTTTAACGTTGTTTATAATGGTTTGTTCCGGATTTAATTTAAAATTATAACGTTATTTTTGTTTTAAAGAGTTGCGGATCTGGAGCTGCAGCAACTCTATTATAACGTTATTTTAAAAGCTCATTAAAAATATCTTTAAAGTTTTCAATCTTAGCAGAAATATTCCAATGTGATTCACGCAAATTAGAAAGCTCTTCTTTTTTTTCTTGAATTTCATTTTTAAGATTATTATAATTTTTAACCATTGCAATAACAGCTTTAGAATTTGTACTATAATTGGTGGATTTTTTAAATTCTTCTACTGCTTCTATAAAATCAGAATCCATATTTCTTAAATCTACATTCATAACGTAAAATTGTTAATTATTTAATTAAATATCTGTAGTGTGGTGCATTTTTTACACCCCATGCTAATATAGTAAAACAATCAATTGACATAAAACCATCTGTAAAAGTCATTTCTAAATTACCCGCTTTTATATTTAACGAGTTTGATTTAGTTTTAATTTTTGATAAAATCAATCCTTTGTCTTTTATTTTATAAACCACTCTTCAGTAGCAATATTGTAGTTTAATATTGCTAAACTTTCTGCTTTTTCCAAATACATTTCTAATCCTGAATCAAGTACATTTTTAACCTTTGATAAAAAATTGTGTGATTTTTTAGAATGTGTCTTTTTTACTACACCATTAAAATTGAAATCAACGCCATACATCTGTATAATTTCTCCAACTGTAAGCGTTTCGTAATATTTAAAAGTTTTTTCTGCACTTTCTTTTGATTTCTCAATATACATCGCTAAAAGTTCTTTTGTTTCTGATTTTATCAATTCTAAAACTTTTTTATCTTCTATATTTTCAGTTGTTCTAACATTAGAAAATAATTCGCTTTTAAAACCTTTACTACCGCATAAAAGAAGTTCTTTAATTTCTTTTTCCATTGGGTAATAGTCAGGGGAATAATAACCTCCCCACTTTTTTGTAATTGATACTTTTCCGTTGTCCTTCAACGTTACCAAACAACCAACAGTTAATCCGTTCGGTTTTCTTCTATTTGTATAAGTATTCTTAAAATTTGCAATAGTTGCCATAATTCTAGGTGTTAATTGTTATTATTTTACTACTGTAAAGATAGACTAATTATATTATATATACAAATTATTTATATAGTATTTTGTAATTATTTTAAACGTTTTTTCAAGTCAATTATATCTTTTGTTAGATTTAGATTTGAGCCTTTAAAGAGAGCGCTTATACTTTCT
>JAAURU010000415.1 GCA_012032075.1 Flavobacterium sp. | reverse complement strand
TATACTTCAGAAACAGTTCACGACTTATTACGTGAAGGTTTCGATAGAAGTCCAATGTTCAATGGTAGAATCAAATCAATCGGACCTAGATATTGTCCGTCTATTGAAGATAAAATTAATCGTTTCGCAGATAAAAGAACGTCATCAACTTTTTGTAGAACCTGAAGGTTGGAATACAGTTGAAGTTTATGTAAATGGATTTTCAACTTCGCTTCCAGAAGATGTACAATTCAAAGCCATGCGTTCTGTTGCTGGATTTGAAAATGTAAAATTCTTTAGAGCAGGTTATGCTATTGAATATGACTACTTCCCTCCTACACAACTAAAACATACTTTAGAAACAAAATTAGTAGATGGTTTGTATTTTGCCGGACAAATAAATGGAACGACTGGTTACGAAGAAGCAGCATCTCAAGGATTAATGGCAGGAATTAATGCAGCTTTAAAAGTTCAAGAAAGAGAACCATTTGTTTTAAAACGTAATGAAGCTTATATAGGAGTCCTTATAGATGATTTAATAACAAAAGGAACAGAAGAACCTTATCGTATGTTTACTTCTCGTGCAGAATATAGAACCTTATTACGACAAGATAATGCTGATATTCGTCTTACTCCAAAAGGATATGAAATTGGTTTAGCAAGTAAAGAACGTTTAATTCGAATGGAAGAAAAATTAGCTAAATCGGAAGCAATGGTAAACTTCTTTAGAGAGACAAGTTTAAAACCTGAAGAAGCAAATACTGTTTTAGAAGAAAAAGGGTCAAGCCCAATGTCGCAACCTGATAAAATGTTTAAAGTTTTTTCAAGACCACAAATCGATTTAGAAGATATTGTAAAATTTGAAAAAGTAAAACTGTATATTGAAGAACATGATTTAGATAATGAAATTATTGAACAAGCAGAAATACAAGTGAAGTATTCTGGCTACATCGAAAAGGAAAAAAATCATGCCGATAAATTGAATCGTTTAGAAGACGCAATAATTCCAGATAATTTCGATTTCGATAAAATAAAATCAATATCAATTGAAGCAAAACAAAAACTTAAGAAAATTAGACCCAAAACAATTGCTCAAGCTTCAAGAATAAGTGGTGTTTCACCGAGTGATATTTCTGTATTATTAATTTATATGGGAAGATAATTTAAAGTTAGAAATTGGAAATACGAATTACGAATTGAAACTTCGTAAATCAAACTTCATACATAGTACTTTTAAATGTTTCACGTGAAACAACTTTGTTAAAGCCTTTATTTATTGATTAATTTGTCAGTTCGATTGAAGTCGAGAACACATTATTTTAAAATTAAATGAATTTCGAAGAAAACAACATATATATCCAAGTTAAAGATTTTTCTGTTTCAGGAGAGTCTTTTTCTTTACTACAAGACAAAGAGTTGCAATTACTCAAAACAAGTCCCCAACCCTCTTTAGAAAACTTAGGTTCATACTATGAGAGTGAAGACTATATTTCTCATACAGATGGAACACGAACAGTATTTGAAAAAGTTTACCAAATAGTAAAAAGAAAAGCTATTCACAATAAAGTAAATTTACTATCAAAATATAATGATAAAGGTGTTGTTTTAGACATCGGTGCTGGAACCGGAGATTTTTTAGTAGAAGCAAAAAAACAAGGTTGGGAAATAATGGGAATTGAACCAAATTTAAAAGCAAAAGAAATTGCCATTTCTAAAGAAGTTGTTTTTTCAGACGCTTTAGAAAATTTAGACAACCATTCTTTTGATGTAATTACTATGTGGCATGTTTTAGAGCATGTTCCTAATTTAGAGTATCAATTGGCACAACTAAAAAGATTATTAAAACCTAATGGAACTATAATTATCGCTGTTCCTAATTTTAAATCTTTCGATGCAAACTATTATAAACAATTTTGGGCGGCTTATGACGTGCCAAGACATCTTTGGCATTTTTCAAAAACAGCGATAGAAAAAATTTTTCAAAAATATGATGTGAAATTGTTTCACGTGAAACCTATGTGGTTTGATAGTTTTTATGTCTCCCTTTTGTCAGAAAAATATAAAAATGGGAAAATGAATTTTGTGAAAGGATTTTTTGTTGGTTTTATATCAAATTGTTCTGGAATTTTCAAAAAAGAGTATTCTTCACACATTTACATACTAAAAAATAGCTAAAACTTGTTTTAAAAAGCAATTTTTAAGTTTCTTTGAGTCAATTATGTATTGTGCTACCAAAAAAAGAAAGTCTTTTAAACGGGTTTATATGAGTTTGTTTTCAATAAAGAATCTCTATTATGAGTGTAAATAGTAATAATATTTACTTATAACTAAAAAACACGCATCCTTTGGTACTTAATTTGGAATTACTATTTTTACCAAAAATTAGAATAAACATAAAAAGCAAATAATAATAATTTAAAATGAAAAAAGCCTTATTAATTTTAGGAGTTGCAATTGCATTAATTTCTTGTGATAAAAAAGAAGATAAAAAAGAAAGTTTTAAAACAGCATATATCGATACTGCTAAATTAATTCAAGATTATGCAAAATTTAAAGATGAAGATGAAAAGTTTAAAGTAAAATCTTTAGAAATGGGTCGTCCGTTAGAAGCTAAATTAAATGCGTTTAAATCAGAAGCTTCAGGTTTTCAGAGAAATGCTCAAATTAAAGGTATGGCATGGGCACAACAAAAAGGAGCTGAATTACAACAAAGAGAGCAACAGCTTTCTATGGAACAAGATGCTTTGTTAAGACAAATCCAAGTGGAAAGTGATAGCATTCGTACTTCAATTGTAAAAGAATTGAGAGATTATATCAAAGCTTATGGTAAGAAAGAAGGTTATGACTATGTTTATGGAACTGGTGATGCAGCAACTGTTCTCTACGCTAAAGATCAATATGATATAACTGATAAAGTATTAAAGCAATTAAACGATGAGTTTGTTGCTAAAAATGGAGGAGTAGCCAAAAAAGAAGAAGAAGTAAAATCTGAAGATAAGAAAGAAGAGAAAAAATAGTTTTCTGTTTTAAAAATAGTTAAAGCCTCAATAATTTTGAGGCTTTTTTATTGCCTATCATTTCTTATATTTGTTTTTTAATTATATGCCAAATGAAATCATTATCTACCGAAGCTTTATATACGTTACAGTTTATAAATCAAACCAATAAGTCCATTTTCCTTACAGGTAAAGCAGGAACTGGCAAAACTACTTTACTTAAAGAAATCATAGCAACAACTCATAAAAATACTGTAGTTGTCGCTCCCACTGGAATTGCAGCTTTAAATGCTGGTGGTGTTACCATTCATTCTATGTTCCAATTACCTTTTGCCGCTTTCCTTCCAGATGTTAACGATGTTTCTAATTTTTCAGGAGGTATTAAATTTGAAAGTAGAAGTTCGCTTGGAAGACATTTTAAAATGAATCAAACGAAAGCGTTCTGTTATTCGTAACATGGGATTGTTA
>JAAURU010000026.1 GCA_012032075.1 Flavobacterium sp. | reverse complement strand
TGATTATAGGTTATAAAACCAGACTTTTTAGAAATTTTGTTTTAGGAGCTGAAATCGGTGCTCGATATGCTTTTACTGATAATTTAGATGGAAGCAACCCAAGAAAAACAATTTAAATGTCTTTCGTTTTGGTAATCTAAATAGTAAAGATTGGTATGTTTTCTCAGGATTTACATTAACTTATACCTTTGGTAAAAACCCTTGTTTTTGCGCAAATTAATATGAATACAATTACGACTATAGACACAAATAAACTACCTAACCATTTAGCCATTATTATGGATGGAAATGGTAGATGGGCAAAGCAAAAAGGATTATTAAGAACTCTTGGTCATGAAAGTGGTACAAAATCGGTTAAAGAAACTGTCGAAAATTGTGCTAAACTAGGAATAAAAAACCTCACATTATACGCTTTTTCTACAGAAAATTGGAATAGACCAAAATTTGAAGTAGATACACTTATGAAGTTATTAATTTCTTCTTTAAAGAAGGAAATGAAGACTTTGCAAGAAAATAATATAAAATTAAACGCGATAGGAAATTTAACAAATCTTCCTGAAAAAGTACAAAAAGAATTACGCGAAGTAATTCAAAAAACTGCCAGTAATACAAGGATGACACTTACTTTAGCACTAAGTTATGGGGCTCGAGAAGAACTAATACAAGCTGTTAAAAAAATATCAGATAAAGTTAAAAATAATATAATTTCCATTGACACTATTGACGAATCAATTATTAATGAGCATCTTTACACGCACAATTTACCAGATGTTGATTTAGTAATAAGAACAAGTGGTGAACACAGAATAAGTAATTTCCTACTTTGGCAAATTGCATATGCTGAATTTTATTTTACTGAAGTGCTATGGCCAGATTTTAGTAAAGAAGATTTATATAATGCTATTAAAAATTACCAAAGTAGAGAAAGAAGATTTGGAAAAACTAGTGAACAAATTTCATAAAAGAACAATGTTAAAAAAAGGTTTACAATTACTTTTTGCCTTCATTATAATAGGTAACAGTACAAAATTAGTTGCTCAAGAAACAAAATTAGAAAACGGAAAAGAATATATCTTAGCAGATGTTAAGGTAACTGGTAAAAGCAAATATAGCGAGCAAACTGTTGTAACTTTTTCAGGTCTTGAAAAAGGCCAAAAAATATTAGTCCCAGGAGAAGGAATTAGTGCAGCTATAAAAAAGATATGGAAATTAGGACTTTTTAGCGATGTTAACTTTTATGTTAATGAAATTAAGGGAGATAGTATTTTCTTAGAATTAAATTTAATTGAGTCACCAAAATTAGTTGATGCAAAAATTCAAGGTATAAAAAAAGGTAAAGCAGAAGAACTTATAAAACAAGTTGACCTAAAGAAAGGTAAAGTTGTTAATGAAATCTAATTACTACTACAAAAATTATATCGAAAATAAATATAAGAAAGACGGCTTTTACAATACAAAAGTTTTTATCTCAACTACACCCGATTCTACTGAAACTGACGTTAAAATGCTTGTTAATATTGATAAAGGTGAGAAAGTAAAAGTTGGTAATATTGAATTTGTAGGAAACACTCAATTAAGCGACAAAAAACTAAAAAAAGCATTTAAAAATACTAAAAGAAAAAAATCCGCTAAGAATATTTAAAGCCTCTAAATATATTAAAGATAAGTACAAAGAAGACTTAGTCACAGTTATAGACAAATACAAGGAAAAAGGTTTTAGAGATGCAAGAATTGTTTCAGATAGTGTATCTTACAATAAAGATAAAAACCTTATCAACATTAAAGTTAATTTAGAAGAAGGTAAAAAATATTATTTTGGAAACATTAGATATTTAGGAAATACTGTTTACACTGATCAACAATTATCAAGGGTTCTTGGAATAAAAAAAGGAGACGTTTACAATGGTGTAATGTTACAAAAGCGAATTGCAGATAATAGTAGTCCAGATGCTGATGATTTGACCAATATGTATCAAAATACTGGTTATTTATTCTCAAGTATAAATCCGGTTGAAGTTAAAACAGTAAACGACACTATAGATTTTGAAATTAGAATTACCGAAGGACCTATTGCTTATTTCAATAAAATTTCGATGGTAGGTAATGACAAAACAAACGACCATGTTGTTTATCGAATTTTAAGAACAAAACCAGGTCAAAAATACAGTAAAGATGATTTAGTTCGTTCGGTACGTGAGATTGGACAATTAGGATTTTTTGATCCAGAAGCTATTGATCCAAAATTTAAAAACGTTGACCCACAATCTGGAACTGTTGATATTGAATATAATGTAGTAGAAAAAGGAGCTAGTCAAATAGAACTACAAGGTGGTTATGGTGGTGGTGGATTTATTGGAACCTTAGGCTTATCTTTTAATAATTTCTCAGCAAGAAATATATTTAATAAAGAAGCATACAGACCTTTACCAATGGGAGATGGTCAAACAATGTCGCTTCGTTTACAAGGTAGTACTTATTTTCAAACCTATAGCTTAACATTTTCTGAGCCATGGTTTGGAGGCAAAAAACCAGTAAGTTTTTCAACATCATTATCGCATAGTAGGCAGTTTTTATTTGATTTTAGAACAAGAGATGTAAATCGTTCACAAAGTTTTAATATCACTTCATTATCCGTAGGGATTGCAAAACAACTAAATGTACCAGATGATTTCTTTGTTCTATCACAAAGCATTTCATTTCAATATTATGATTTAAATAATTACAATACTGGTTTATTCACATTTGGAAATGGAGCTTCAAGAAATTTTGCTTACACAATAGGTTTAAGTAGAAATAGTAAAGGACTTAATCCTATATATCCTACTTATGGATCTGAATTTAGTGTTTCTGGTAGATTTACACCACCATATTCTTTATTTAATGGAATAGATTATGAAGGCTTAAAAGATTCAGACGAATATAAATTAAGATATACTTCTACTAGTGGTATTAATACAACAGTAAATGCTAATGGAGAAACAGTTGATGAAGGTGACTTTATTGCTCAAACTTCTACAAATTCTGGAGTTTACCAACAAGTTTCAGCAAGTGAAGCTGATTTAGATAGAGCAAAGTATGACCAAAAAAGATTCAATTGGTTAGAGTATTATAAAGTTAAATTTAAAGCTGATTGGTACACTCGTATATATGACAAACTAGTTTTACGTTCGCTAGGTGAGTTTGGGTTTTTAGGAGCTTATAATCAAGCTAGAGGATTAGTACCTTTTGAGCGTTTTTACTTAGGAGGAGATGGTTTAGCTAATTTTGCATTAGACGGTCGTGAAGTAATTCAATTAAGAGGTTATCCTAATAATTCTCTTTCATCAGTAGATGGAGGAACAATTTATAATAAATTTTCGTTAGAATTAAGATACCCTATCACGTTAAAGCAATCTGCTACAATTTATGGACTTACTTTCCTAGAGGCTGGAGCTGCATTTGACGACTTTAAAGCCTACAATCCTTTTAGTGTACAACGATCTGCTGGATTTGGATTAAGAGTATTTATGCCTGCTTTTGGATTATTAGGAATTGATTTTGCACATGGTTTTGATCCTATTCCAGGTCAAACAACTAAGAGTGGTTGGCAAACACATTTTATTATTGGACAACAATTCTAGTACATTTAACGTTTAGTTTAAAATATACAGATGAAAATAAAACTTATAAAAACATTTCTTATCTTTCGGACAGTTTTTTTGAGTTACATCTGAAAATCTAAAACTAAAATAAAAATACAGATGAAAAAATTATTTTTTATTGCATCATTATTCATTTTCACAATAACATTTTCGCAAACAGCAAGTGTTAGAATAGGTTATATTGATATGGAATATATCCTAGAAAAAACACCCGATTATGCTGAAGCAAAGAATCAATTAGAAATTAAAGCTTCTAAATGGAAAGAAGATATTGAGGCAAAAAAGAATGAAATCAAAAAATTAAAAGACGCGCTTGCAACTGAAAAAGTACTTTTAACTAAAGAATTAATAGAAGAGCGTGAAGAAGAAATTTCTTTTCAAGAAAAAGAACTTTTTGATTACCAAGAAAAACGTTTTGGTGCAAGAGGAGATTTAATTATTCAGAAATCAATTCTAGTAAAACCTATTCAAGATCAAGTTTTTACAGCTATACAAGATATTGCAGAGCAAAAAAAATATGATTTTATATTTGACAAATCTTCTGATTTAACTATTTTATTTGCTGACAAAAGACATGACATAAGTGACCAAATTGTACGAGTGTTAATGCGTTCTGAAAAAAGAGAAGAACTTTCAAAAAAACAACAAAAAATACAAGATGCTAAAGAAGCCAAGGAAGATATTCAAGACGAAAACCCTGCCATAGCTGAAAGACAAAGAATACTTGACGAGAAAAAAGCAGCGAGAGAAAAATTAATTGAAGAAAGAAAGTTAGCAAGGGAAAAGTTAATTGAAGACCGCAAAAAGCAGATTTAGAAAAGCGAGCAAAATCTGAAGTTGAAAAAAATGGCACAGTAATTGAAAAGGATACTATAGAAAACAAAATGGATGAGGTTAAACCAGATTCATCGGCTAAGAAAATAGACGAAAAAACTTCAAACATTGAAGAAAATAAAAAATTAACACCTGAGGAAAGAAGAAAAGCTATTGAAGAAAAACGAAAGAAAATTATAGCTGAACGTGAAGCAGCTGCTAAAAAAGCAAAAGAAAAAAAAGAAGAAGATTAATAACTTAAATAAAATTTAGAATAAAAAATGAAACAATTAAAAACTTTAGCTATTGCATTAGTACTTATTATTACAACTCAAGTATCAGCGCAATCAAAAACGGCTCATATTGATGTAAAAGCGTTAATGACAAATATGCCAGAGATGAAAACTGCTCAAGCGTCTTTACAAGCGATACAAGATACTTATGACAAAGAGTATAAAGGTATGGTACAAGAATATCAAACGAAATTACAAAAATACGAGCAAGAAGCACCTACAGCTGGTGAAGCAGTAAATGACACTCGTTCAAAAGAAATGCAATCAATGGGGCAAAGAATTCAAGAATTCCAACAAAATGCTTCAAAAACATTGCAACAAAAAGAATTAGATTTATTAAAACCTATTATGGAAAAAGCGCAAAAAGCTATCTTAAAAGTAGCTACTGCAAAAGGTTTTGATTATGTTCTTGATGCTACAGAAGGAAGTGGCTTATTAGTTGCCAAAGGAACTGATTTATTAGCTGATGTAAAAAAAGAATTAGGTTTCTAAAAGAAATTTACTCTTACAAACTTTATGGAACTGTTCAAATATTGATTATTTGAACAGTTTTTTTTTAATTTTGTTTTTATTAAATCGTCGTTAACATAGAGTTTATGAAAGCAATTGAAAATCATCGAACTCCGATAAAAATATAATATTGTGAGATAAACACAAAAAAACGATACCTTATGACAAATAAAAAGCAATAATTATCTTCATATGAAATCACCACTAACAAGAAGTTTGTTGTAAACAATTGAAAAATCATCGAATACCGATGAAAAATAAAATCAATGTGAGATAAACACCAATGATTAAAAAGGTGATTCCATATGTTACCACTAATAAATATATATTTTAAACATATGAAAAATGAAAACCCTATAGGTCTTTTCGATTCAGGAATAGGTGGAACATCTATTTGGAAAGAAATTCACTTACTTTTACCTAATGAAAACACAATTTACTTAGCAGATAGTAAAAATGCTCCTTATGGTTTAAAATCGAAAGAAGAAATTATCGAATTATGCATAAAAAACACCGAACTTCTTTTACATAAAAACGCTAAAATAATAGTAGTTGCTTGTAATACTGCTACTACAAATGCCATCAAAGAATTAAGAGCAAAATATGAAGTACCGTTTATAGGTATAGAACCAGCTATTAAACCAGCAGCTAACTTATCAAAAACACAAACCATAGGCATATTAGCAACTAAAGGAACGCTAAATAGTGCTCTTTTTCATGAAAAATTATCCTTTATCCTAATGTTAAGGTTATTGAACAAATAGGTCACGGTTTGGTTCAACTTATTGAAAATGGAGATATAGAATCGGCTGAAATGTTAGAACTACTTGAAAGTTATTTAAAACCTATGGTGGAACAAAATATTGATTATCTTGTTTTAGGCTGTAGTCATTACCCTTATTTAATTCCTCAAATTAAAAAACTAATACCTAGTAATGTAATGATTATAGATTCTGGAGAAGCTGTTGCTAAACAAACTAAAAAAATATTAGAACAATTTAATTTATTAAACTCTTCGAATAAACTTAAATGGCAAAAGTTTTATACCAATAGCAATTCTGCTGTTCTTAAAGCTATTTTAAAAAGAGATACTGGTGTTTTTGAAAAAGACTTTTAGGTTTCTTACCAAAAACAAAAAATAAACTTCTAACTAACCCTGATGGAAGTGGTAGCTTTCTAAAATTTATTTTAGAAACTATAACGGACAGCAGGAATATGGCTAACAAAAATGCCTATAGATTAGTTCCTACTCTTCTTTAAACCAACTAGAATACATTACATAATTATTTGAAATTCGCTCAATTTCTCCTGCAAAATTGCTTTTGTTCAATTCTTTTACCTTTTTGGCAGGAATTCCAGCATAAATCGTTCCCGATTCTACAATTGTATTTTGAGTAACTACTGCTCCTGCTGCAATTATTGAATTGCTTTCAATAACGCAATTATCCATTACAATTGCTCCCATTCCTATTAAAACATTGTCTTTTATTTCGCAACCATGAACAATCGCATTGTGACCTATAGAGACATTATTTCCTATAATAGTTGGGTGTTTTTGATAAGTACAATGAATCACAGCACCATCTTGTATGTTTACTTTATTACCAATATGGATACTATTCACATCTCCTCTAATAACAGTATTAAACCATATACTGCATTGTTCTCCAAAAATTACTTCTCCTACAATTGTAGCATTTTCGGCAATGAAACAATCTTCTGGTATTTGTGGAAATTTACCTCTTACTTCTTTTATTATCATAATACAAAAAAGTCCCGAAAAAAATCGGGACATCTATTTTAAGTTATATTTTTTTCTAATTAACAGCAGGACAATTACAATGCCATTGTTTTGGTTTACAGAAAATATCCATACCAAGTGTTAATTGATGATAACCTGCATTGTCAAACTTTACATTTCCAGCTACATAAGAATAAGTGTAAGCAAACATAAATTGCTTATAATTAATTCCTAATATTGGAGTAATGTATTGTAATTTTTGCTCATCAACAACGTTTCCATTCAAGTATTCAGCTCCATCAAAACTTCTTCTATATGATAAACCGCCCCAAACTCTACCAAAATCAACATTTTTATAAACTTTCATGTTTAAATCAATTGTTTTTTCGGTAGTTTCTTGTGTATATTGAAATAGGACTGAAGGTTCGAATAATAATCTATCTTCGTTACCAAAAACATATCCTGCGCTCCATAATATTTTTCTTAAATTATCTGATTCAACTCCTTCTGTATAAATTTCTCTTCTATTTGCCAAAAAGTTTTTTACTGTAAAATGGGTATAAAAATCTAAAAAATGGTAAGACGCACCTAAATCAACATTAAAATAAGCATCTTTTTGATATATGCCTCCAAAAATAAATGGATCAAAAGGCTGATTAATAAATTGTGTTTCGTCTAATTGACTTTGAATGAAGGCTGCACTTAATCCAAAAGACAATTGATTCAAATCGGTAGTTCCTCTTGAAAAACGCAAATGATGTGCATAAGTTAATTTTGCACCTCTTTGTGAGTGGTATCCATTTCTATCATTAAAAAGAATTGCACCAACTCCAGATTTTCCATCTTCATCAATAGAAGTATTAAAACTTGCTGTTTGTAAGGATGGTGCATCGCTTTGACCAAACCATTGTTGACGACCCGTTAAACGTATTTTACCACAATTAGCAGCACCAGCCATTGAAGGGTGAATTAAGTAATAGTTATCTGATAAATAATCAGAATAAACCGCAATACCCTCTTGTGAAAAAGAAAGTTGTGTTAAAAACAATACTATAACTAAATAACTTTTTTTAATATCCATTGTACATAATATAATTGAAACTTTTTGCTATTGATGCATTGTAGGTAATTTTTCAAAGATATAAATTTTATGTTATTATTAATATTTTTTTACCTATAGATTTGAGACTAAAATTGCGATAAAGCAAGTAAGTTCATTATCTTTGTGAAAAAGTTATTCAAATGCTAGAAATATCCATAAAAAACACAACTAATCCTGCAATTGTTAAATTTGAATTAAACGATATTATTGTAAAAGGATCAAAGTTTTGAGTTTAAAAATATAGATGAAACTAAAAACTCTCCTTTAGCAATGCAATTGTTCTATTTACCTTTTGTTAAAACGGTATTTATCTCAGGAAATTTTATCGCAATCGAAAAATTTTCAATTGCTGAGTGGGAAGATATCCAAGATGCTGTTGCTGAACAGATTAAAACCTTTATTGAAAAGGGTGGTGAAATACTTAAAATAGAAGAGAATACAACTAAAAAATTACCTATTACTATTTATGCAGAAACTACTCCTAATCCTGCTGTTTTAAAATTTGTATGCAATAAATTATTGACCAAAAATATGCTAGAATGCAAAAGTATCGATGATACTATTGCTTCTCCTCTAGCTAAAAAATTATTTAATTTCCCTTTTGTTAAAGAAGTTTTTATTGATGAAAATTATATTTCGATTACCAAATATGCAATTACAGATTGGGATGAAATAACACTAGAATTAAGAACATTTTTAAAAGAATATATTGAAAATGGTAATGTTGTTATTGATGAAGCTTTATTAGTTGCATCAGAAAAAAACATAAAACAACAAGATGATTATTTTGATAAATTAGATACAACTTCGCAACAAATCATTACTATTTTAGAAGAATATATTAAGCCAGCAGTTCAAGGTGATGGTGGAAATATTATGTTTGAATCTTATGATTCGTCATCAAAAAGAGTAAAAGTAATTTTACAAGGTGCTTGCAGTGGCTGTCCTTCTTCTACTTTTACATTAAAAAGTGGCATTGAAAATATGCTAAAGCAAATGCTTAATGATAATGAAATAATTGTCGAAGCATTAAACGCTTAAATTTATTTGATAAAAAAAAGCACATTATAAATCCTTACAATGTGCTTTTTTTATTTTAAAACGATTTTATTTTTTACTATCTGTTTGTTTATTGAACTCTTTAAATAATTCAAGCAAATTCATAGTTGCCTTAACCAAATCGTTAGTCTCTAAAAGCAACCCAAAGTATAATTTACTATTCTTAGGACTATTTTCTGTTGTTCTAATCCTTATAATTTGCTTTTGAATTAATTCTGAAATAGATTCTAACAAACCTGCTTTTTCACTCAATATTTCATCAATTTGACTGTAATCTTCTTTTTCTAAGCTTTTATCAAGTCTATTAAATAAGTGTTGTAATTTATTGTCAACTGTTTTTAAATCTCTTATTTGGTTAAACTTTAATTGCTTATGATTATTGTTAATGTGTGAATAACTATTTGTAGTTATATAACCTATAGATTGTACCATATCTTGTAAATAACCTAAAATAAGTACATAAAACTTACTAGCCTCTAATGATGTTTCATCTAAATTTTTAATTACATAATATACATTGCTCTTTAAATCATCAACATCTTTTTCTAGTTTCTTTAACTTTTTCTTGTTTTCCTTCAGTTTAGCTAAGTCTTGTAATCCAAGATTATTTATAACATCTGTATATAAACCATTAGTTTTACGAATCACTTTCCCTACTTGAGAAGAAGTTTCAGAAATTATTTCTTTAATAGAAAAAATATCTTCTTTTTTCAATTTAATTTCTTCTTCTTTTTCTTTTGTCTTCTTAATATATTTTCTTGCACTTTTGTATAATAAAATACCTACGGTAACCATTAATGCAAAAAAAGCAAATACTTTTCCAAAGTTTAATAACACTACTATTGTCCCAGCCATTAAAAAAGCAACAAAAGCCGTAATAAACCATCCTCCTATTACATTAATTACTCCTGCAACTCTATATACTGCACTTTCTCTGTCCCAAGCTCTATCTGCAAAAGAAGTTCCCATTGCTACCATAAAAGTTACATAAGTAGTAGATAGAGGTAATTTTAAAGAAGTACCTATAGCAATCAAAATACTAGCAACCATAAGATTCACAGATGCTCTAACCATATCAAAAGCTGGTTCTTCACTCTTTTTTTGTTTTGTTTCTGGCTTCGTGAATTGTTTGTCAATTTTAACTTCTAATGCTTTTGGTAAAAAATAATTTAAAATTTGACCAATATACATTACACCTCTTACAACAATTCTTGATAAATTATTAGCATCAAATCGTTCTGTTCCTTCACTTTGTCTTGATAAAGAAACTCCTGTCTCAATAACTTCTTTTGCTTTTTTAGATGTCCAAAGTGTGTACACCATAATTCCACCTCCTATTAATAACAACCAAAAATTAGCTTTTAATTCGCTAGAAGCTAATGCACTCATTAACATTTGATCATTACTTCCACTTCCTACATAAATTTCATAAGATTGTAAAGCTGCAATTGGAACTCCAATAAAGTTTACCAAATCATTTCCTGCAAATGCAAGTGATAAAGCAAAAGTACCTATGACAATAATTACTTTAAAGATATTTACTTTTTTTACAATTAAAATTTGTGATAAAATTGTCCAAAATAAAAAACTAACTCCTAAAATTAAAAATTGATTACTATTCATTAATTCTTTAAGATTATTAGTCATAAAAGAAGAACTCTTTAGTCCTTTAAACAAAATGAAATAAGTAATTGCTGAAATTCCAATTCCACCAAAAATAGCACCAAAATATTTTACTCTTTTTTCGTAATGAAACGAAAATAAGATTCTCGAGATATATTGAACAAATGCACCTATTGTAAATGATAGCGCAACAGAAATAAGAATACTAGAAACAATTTCAGTGGCTTTTTCTTGATTAATATAATCTAATATAGAATTTGTATTAGCATCTTGAGAAATCATTTTATACAATCCTAAACACACAGCACCTCCTAGTAAAGAAAAAACTACAGAAACTGTAGTTGATGTGGGTAAACCTAATGAATTAAATATATCCAGTAATAAAACATCAGTTATCATTACAGCTAAAAATATAATCATTACATCATTGAAAGTAAACATGGCAGGCATAAAAATTCCACTTCGAGCAATTTCCATCATTCCACTAGAAAATAAAGCCCCTAATGCAATTCCAATACTGGCAACAATCATTAATGTTTTAAATGAGACTGCTTTTGAACCTATTCCCGAATTTAAAAAATTTACTGCATCATTAGCTACTCCTACCATTAAATCAATCGCAGCTAAAAGAGCTAATGCGACAAGCATTAAAATATATATTTGTTCCATTGAATTTATAAAAATTATTCCATTGCAAAAGTCCTTTAACTATTTGTTTTCAATGTTAAGTTAATGTTATTAATTCATTTTTTTTTAAACATAAAATTTGTAATATACTTAGTAATTCAGTATCTTTAAAACTATCTTAACAATCAAATTTAATAAACATGTCAGTATTAAAAGTTATCGAAGTATTATCAAACTCAGAAAAAAGCTGGGAAGATGCAACAAAAAAAGCTGTGGAAAAAGCTTCAAAATCACTTAAAAATATTCGTTCAGTATATGTACAAGATCAAAGTGCACAAGTAAAAGATGGAGTTGTAACTGAATTTAGAGTGAATTTAAAAGTAACATTTGAATTGGATTAATTTTAATTGTTTACTTATCTTTAAGCGTTCAATTTTGAACGCTTTTTTATTATTACACATGAACGAACTACACAAAGAATCTAGCCCATATTTACTTCAACATGCTTCAAATCCTATTCACTGGAAAGCATGGAATACAGAAACTTTACAAAAGGCAAAAGAGAACAATACCTTAATTATTGTAAGTATTGGTTATGCAGCATGCCATTGGTGTCATGTAATGGAACATGAATCCTTCGAGGATGAGGCAGTTGCCAAAGTAATGAATGCTTGTTTTACTTGCATAAAAGTAGATCGAGAAGAACGACCAGATGTGGATGCTATTTATATGAAAGCTATTCAAATCATGACTGGTCAAGGCGGTTGGCCTTTAAATGTAGTTTGTTTACCCAATGGGAAACCCGTTTGGGGTGGTACTTATTTTAGAAAAAACGATTGGATAAATGCCTTACAACAACTACAACAACTTTATGAAACAAATCCTGAAAAAATGATTGAATATGCTGAAAAACTCCATGAAGGCATTCAAATCATGGGAATAGTTCAAAAAAATAATGAAAATACCTTTTTTTCAGAAGAAAAAATGGTTGATTTGATAACAAAATGGCAAAAAAAGTTTCGATTTGGAATATGGTGGTTATGCTAGAGCTCCAAAATTTATGATGCCTACTAATTTGAGATTCCTACAACGATATGGTTATCAAAATAAAGACAAAGCAATTTTAAAACATGTTGATACTTCTTTAACAAAAATGGCTTGGGGTGGTTTATTTGATACTGTAGATGGAGGTTTTTCAAGATACTCTGTAGATGTGAAATGGCATGTTCCTCATTTTGAAAAAATGTTATATGATAACGGTCAATTACTTTCGGTTTATGCAGATGCTTACAAACGAACTAAAAATATCTTATATAAAGAAGTCATTGAAAAAACAGTACAGTTTTGTGATAACGAATTATTAAATGATAAAAAAGGGTATTTTGCCTCTCTTGATGCTGATAGTTTAAACGAAGAGAATCATCTCGAAGAAGGTGCTTTTTATTCTTGGACTAAAGAAGAATTACAAACTATTTTAAAAGAAGATTTTAATTTGTTTGCCAAAGTATTTAACGTTAATTCATTTGGTTATTGGGAAGAAGAAAAGAAATATGTTTTAATTCAGAAAGAAACGATTGAGGAAATAGCCAAACAAAATGGAATTTCAGCCGAAGCATTAAGCGTTAAAAAGAAAAATTGGGAACAATTACTTTATACCATTCGTAAAGAAAGAAAAAAACCGCGATTAGATGATAAAAGTATCACATCTTGGAATGCACTATATATTTCTGGATTGGTTGATAGTTACAAAGCATTGGGAAACCCAAAATATTTAGAAAAAGCTGAAAATTGTGCTTCTTTCATTACTACTCAATTATGGAATGAAACTGGATTTCTTTGGCACACTTATAAAAATAATGTTAGCAAAATTGAAGGTTTTTTAGAAGATTATGCGTTAACAATAGAAGCTTTCATTAGTTTATACCAAATTACATTAAATGAAAAATACCTTATTAATGCGAAACAATTAACTGATTATTGTTTTGAAAATTTTTACAATGAAAAAGAGCAGTTTTTTTCCTTTACTTCAAGAAATGCTGAAGCTTTGATTGCTACTCATTATGAAATTGAAGATAATGTTATTCCTGCTTCAAATTCTGTCATGGCAAATAACTTGTATGCTTTGAGTATTTACTTTGAAAATTCGTATTATGAAAAAGTATATCAAAATATGTTAGCCATTGTCTTACCAACAATCGATTATGCTTCAGCTTTTTCAAATTGGTTGTATGTATGGATGAATACTTTGGGAAACCAAAAAGAATTGGCTATTTGCGGAAAAAACGCTCTAGAAAAAGTTACTCAAATTAATATCTTGTTTACACCAAATGTGATTATTGCTGGTTGTACCAAAGAAAGTAATCTGCCATTTTTAGCCGATAGATTTGATAAAGCAAAAGACTTACTTTATCTTTGTTCGAATAGGACTTGTCAAATTCCAGAAACCAAAATTGAAAGTATTATAAACCAAATAAAAAATGACTAGCGAAAAAATTGAAAAATACATTGAAACGGTAATTAATATAGCAGTAGAATATTCTCCTAAATTGTAACAGCAATAATAATATTATTTGCAGGACTTTGGTTAACTAGTATCATAACTAAAGCTATAAAAAAAGTATTAATTAAGAGAGAAATAGATGTAACCCTGTCCAATTTTATAGGTAATTTTATTTTTTGGACATTACGTATTCTTGTATTTATAACAGTAATATCAAATTTAGGTGTTCCTACATCTTCTTTTGTAGCCATTTTAGGTGCAGCCGGACTTGCTGTAGGTTTAGCACTTCAAGGCTCATTATCAAATTTTGCAGGAGGAATTTTAATCATTCTTTTTAAACCTTTTAAATTGGATGATGTTATTGAGGCTCAAGGTGAAATAGGAACGGTGAAAGAAATTCAAATTTTTAATACTCGTCTTTTAACAGCTAATAATCAAACGGTTTATATTCCAAATGGTTCCTTATCTAATGGTGTGATTAAAAATTACACACAAGAAGGAATTAGAAGAGTAGATTTAACTATTGGTGTCGATTACAATTCCGATTTAAAACAAGTTAAAGAAGTAATTCTTGATGTTCTAAGTAAAAACGAATTAGTTTTAAAGAATCCTGCACCATCTGTATTAGTACTAGCATTAGCCGATAGTTCTATAAATATTGCAGTAAGACCATGGACAAATGCTGAGAATTTCTTAACCGTACATAGCGACACCTTAGAACAATGTAAAATTGCATTTGATACAGCTGGAATAGAAATTCCATATCCACATCAAGTTGAAATAAGTAAGAAATAAATTATTTAATTAATACAAAATCTTTTAAATAATAAGGTTCAAAATAAGCGACATCTACAAAGTCGCTTTTTTTGTATTTTTCAAACGACAAAATGCTCATTTCATTTGCTGATGGATAAACGACTTCATTATGAAATATAAATTTTGAATTTGTTAAGACTTCTTTAAATTTTGAAGTTCCATCACCTACTAAATGAAAGATTTCATTAATTTCTTTATAGGATGCTTCGTTAATAATTTCGGCTTCAGTTTTTCTGGTTTTATTGTAGTTTTTATCATAAAAAGCGGTGTAAACCTCCATTCGTCTTGCATCAATCATTGGAACAATAATTCCTTCTTCAATTTTGACTCTTCTTGCTAATAATTCTAAAGTATCAATAGCAATTAATGGTAAATCTAAAGCATAACACAAACCTTTTGCAGCCGAAACTCCTATTCTCAAACCAGTATAAGAACCAGGACCTTGACTCACAGCTATTGCATTAATATCTTTAAATGTCAAATTAGTTTCTTCTAAAACTTCTTCTATAAAAATATGTAGTTTTTCAGCATGCGAAAAATTTTCTGTTGCTAATTCTTTACAAAGAATTGTTTTTCCTTCTTTTGCAATTGAAATGGAACAGTTTTTTGTTGCTGTTTCTATGTTTAAAATGGTTGGCATTTATTTTTTCTTTAAGAGCGCTTGTAATTCTTTTATTTTTTGGTAGCATCTTTTAAGGTCAGCATTGTGTTTGTCAAACATATTCCAAACCCGATAGGTCTCGGCCATTTTTTCCCAAGCTAGGGTATAATTTGGCTCACTTAAAACAAGATTATTCAATAAATCCAAACCTTTGTAAGCGTCCTTTTCTTGCCTTGTCCCGATGAGTTGTGAAGCCACTTCGAATTGCTTTTTGCCTTTTGGTTTGGATTATATTTTGTTGGCTTTGGCGCCTAACATTACGTGGTGTTTATAGGCCGAATTATAGCCGGAATTTCGGGTGCGAGTATCACAACCGCTTCGGCATATATTGCTGATGTGAGTACGCCTGAAAACCGCGCGAAAAATTTCGGGATGATTGGAGCAGCCTTTGGTTTGGGCTTTATTATTGGTCCGGTTATTGGCGGATTATTAGGTCAATTTGGCTCGAGAGTTCCGTTTTATGCTGCAGCTGTATTGTGTTTATTGAACTTTTTATACGGTTATTTTATTTTACCCGAATCATTGCCTGAGCACAACCGTAGAGAATTTAATTTGAAACGCGCCAATCCGATAGGCGCATTTATGAATTTGAGAAAATATCCGCAGTTGATTGGTTTGGTGATTTCGATATTCTTGTTGTATACGGCATCGCACGCGGTTCACAGTAATTGGGGTTATTATACCATCTATAAATTCAATTGGGATGAGCGGATGATTGGACTTTCAT
>JAAURU010000414.1 GCA_012032075.1 Flavobacterium sp. | reverse complement strand
TTAAAAATCTAAGCTTTAAATGGTCAAGGTTCGATTTAATTTCATTTTATTGAATTCTAGAATTATCCACAACAAATTGGTAAGTGGTGTTTTTACAATTTCAAAACTTTTTCTTGAAATAACTGGGCTTTATGAGCTAATACTAATATTCCAAAGAAAATTAGAAAACGTAATAAAGCTAAAAACAAATTAAGTTTTGATTTGCTTTTAGTCTTTATAAAATATTGGTAAAATGATAAACCAGTAGCTATAAATACTGATAGTATAAGAAGTAAAATAGTGCTCGTTGTCATTGTTTTTCTGTGTTCAGTATTCAGAAAGCAGTATTCAGTGTTCAGTATTCAGAATAACTGCTTACTAAATACTGAACACTGAATACTCTTTTAAGTTAGCATTCCTCCATCTACATTGATAACTTGTCCTGTAATATAAGCACTTAGGTCTGAAGCTAAGAAAACACATACATTGGCTACATCTTCAGGAGAACCTCCTCTTTTCAAAGGAATACCTTCTCTCCAACCTTTCACCACGTCTTCATTTAATTTTGCTGTCATTTCTGTTTCAATAAAACCTGGAGCAATGGCATTACATCTAATGTTACGAGAACCTAATTCTAATGCAATTGATTTCGTAAAACCAATCATTCCTGCTTTAGAAGCAGCATAATTAGCTTGACCTGCATTACCTTTAACTCCTACTACACTACTCATGTTAATGATTGAACCTTTACGGTTTTTAAGCATTGTCTTTTGAACTGCTTTAGTCATATTAAATACTGATTTCAAATTGATTTCAATTACTTTATCGAAATCTTCTTCGCTCATTCTCATTAATAAATTATCTTTAGTAACACCTGCATTATTAATTAATATATCTATTGTGCCAAAATCAGTTAAAACATTTTCAACTAATTTTTGAGAATCTTCATAATCTGCAGCATTTGACTGATATCCTTTTGCTTTTATGCCTAAGCCATTCAATTCATTTTCTAATTCCTGTGCTGAAGAAGTAGAAGAACTGTAAGTAAATGCAACATTTGCACCATTTTTGCAAAACCTCTGCAATTCCTTTACCAATACCACGACTAGCTCCTGTAATGATTACAACTTTACCTTCTAATAGTTTCATTTTTGTTATTTATTATTGTGATCCAAATATATTAATATTTTAAAGTATATAAAACATTAAGCGAAACATAATCAAAAAAAATTGTTTTTTTTATCAAATGCGAAAAACGTTTTAGATTAAAAATCTAAAAGTTATCAAACTATAACGTTATAGCTATGGATAGCTCAATATTAGTGGTAAAAAATTGCTGTAAATAAAAAAAAATGTGTTTAAATTTACATAAATCTTAAACTATTTAATATGAAAAAAATTATTTTAAAGCGCTTTTTCTTCGCTTTTTTATTCCTTACGTCTTTATCTTTTTCTCAAAGTTCAGATGTAATGATTCAAGGATTTAATTGGGTTTCTTGGAAAAACACAAGTGGTTGGTACAATGTTGTTAATACGAAAGCAGTTGAACTTCAAAATGCTGGAATTGATGCAATTTGGTTGCCACCACCAAGTAAAACAGCAGATAATCCAGGTTACATACCTACTGTATGGTATGATTTGAATAGCAAATATGGTACACAAACACAATTAACAACTTTAATTACCAATTTACATTCTAAAAACATAAAAGTATTAGCTGATATTGTTATTAATCATAGAGGTGGTACAACTGGTTTTTTTGATTTTTTCTACTCCTTCATGGGACACACCAAACCAACGTTATTCGATTGTAAACAATGATGATTGTAATTGTGGAACTGGAGCTCCTGATTATAATCCAAGTGCATTTGGTTTAAAAGTCCAGGTGAAAGTGGAGGTTTTGGAGCAGGAAGAGATTTAGACCATACTAATGTAGCTGTTAGAAATGGTATTAAAGATTGGATGAATTGGTTAAAAAACACTATTGGTTTTGATGGTTGGAGATATGATTTTGTACATGGATATGATCCAAAATATATAAAAGAATATAATAATGCAACTAGTCCATATTTTTCTGTTGGGGAAATATTAGAAGGAGACAGACAACGTATTGCAAACTGGTTAGATTTGACAAAAGACGGTAGCGCTGATGCAAACTCTAGTGCATTTGACTTTGCTACTAAAAGTGCTTTACAAAATGCATTTAATGACAATAATTTAAGTTATTTAAGAGATAATAACGGTAAAGCTTCTGGTTTAATTGGTTGGTGGCCTAGCAAAGCAGTTACTATGTTAGATAATCACGATACTGGACCATTTCCTAATCAAGCAGTGTGGGTTTTTCCAGGACAACATTTAGAGAAAGGATATACTTATATATTAACTCATCCTGGTGTGCCTATGGTTTTTTGGGATCATATGTTCGATTATGGTGCTCAATTAAATAGTACAATAAAATCCTTAATTGCTATTCGTAAAAGAAACGAAATAAAAAGTACTAGTGCTTTAAATATAGCTGCTGCACAACAAAATTTATATGCTGCAATAATTGACAATAAAATTGCAATGAAAATTGGTTCGGGCTCATGGTCTCCATCTGGAACAGATTGGGTTGTAGCTGCATCTGGAACAGATTGGGCTGTTTGGGAAAAATCAACAACTCCACCACCTCCTACTGGATCAAATTTTACAGTTTATTTTAAAAAACCAAGTAATTGGGCTTCTGCAACAAAAATTTACTATTGGAATACAGTTCCTTCATCTGCAATGCCAACAGTTAATTGGCCTGGTGTAAATATGACAGCAGATGGACAATGGTTTAAATTTACATTTAACAATACCTCTTCAACAAACTTAATTTTTAATGATGGAGGCGCTAATAAAACTATAGATTTATCAAGAAATAAAACAGGCTATTATTACAATAATGAATGGTATGATACAAATCCTTTAGCTACAAGTACTGGTTTTACTGTTCATTTCTTTAAGCCATCAAATTATACTAATGCTAAAATTTATTATTGGAATACAACTCCTGCAAATTGTGCACCAGCTACTACTTGGCCAGGTGTTAATATGACTGCTGAAACTGGTGGTTGGTATAAATATACATTTACAAGTTGTTCATTTGCAAATATTGTATTTAATAGTGGAACTGGCTTACAAAGTGCAGATTTAACTAGAAGTACTGAGGGCTGGTTTAAAAATGGTGTTTGGTATAATTCATTAGCATCTGCAAATGCTGCTAGATTAGCAACTGAAACTCAAGTAGAAGCTGCATTTATACTGGAAAACCCAGTTAAGTCTAGTTTATTATTTTCAACTTCTCTATTAGATATAAAAATTTATTCAATCGAAGGAAAAGAGGTTTTAAATGCATCAAATACTGCAGAAGTAAATGTTGAAAGATTAGATTCAGGAATTTACATTGCTAATTATGTTGATTTTGAAGGAAATTCACATTCTA
>JAAURU010000413.1 GCA_012032075.1 Flavobacterium sp. | reverse complement strand
TACAGGTTATGATAACAAAACAGTAACTACAAATTCTGATTTGTCTTTCGATAGTGCAACGGTGATTTGGACAGCAGGAGTTCAAGGAGCTTTAGTAAATGGCTTACATTCGGATAGTTTAATTGCTCGAGTCGATAGAATTTTGGTAAACGAATACAATCAAGTTAAAGGGTACGAAAATATTTTTGCTATTGGAGATATTGCTTCCGTTACTACTGAAGAATTTCCACAAGGACATCCTATGATGGCACAACCAGCTATGCAACAAGGAAAGCATTTAGCCGAAAATTTAGTGCGTTTATTAGCTAAAAAACCTATGATACCTTTTGTTTACAAAGACAAAGGTTCCATGGCAACAATAGGAAGAAACAAAGCGGTTGTAGATTTACCTAAATATAAATTTAGTGGAGTATTTGCGTGGTTCGTTTGGATGTTTGTGCATTTGTTCTCTTTAATAGGTTTTAAAAATAAAGCGGTTGTATTTTTAAATTGGGTGTATAATTACATTCGTTTCGATAGAGAAGCACGTTTAATTATTCGACCTTACAAGAAGAAACAAATCGCTACTTTTACAAGTGATGAAATATAAGATAGTGTTCAGTTACAGTTTTCGGTTATTGCATATGAATAAACTATATTTATCTTAAATATAAACTAATGGACTTAATAGAAAGAGTTTATTTTTTAAAATCAAAAGGAGACAAAGTCCCTTATGAAAGATTTGTAAAATGGCTTGAAGAATCTGAAAGTGAAGAATCTGAAAGTTTTATTGTAAATAATCAAATGTTATTTTGGAAAATAATATCTTCAAAAAGTTTTATTGATGTTATTGATGAAGATATAACCAACTGGTTCTATATACATAATATAGATTTTAAATTAAGAATTATTGCAAAAGTCTGGACTTATCAAGAAAACTTATTAGGAGAGAGAAATGGACAAAACATTTTTACTTTGTGGATACTAAATTCAAACATTATTTCAATAAAAGTTGATGAAATTCCTAAACATATACACTCACCACATAGATTTGATTCCCCAACAAATAAAGGAGTTTACGACTTAAAAAAACTTATAGAAAAACTAAACAACCCAAAAGTAAAATTAACAGAATTTATAGTATTTAAAAGATCTAAAGAATTTACTAGACGACTAAGATAAACCAATCACTCTTCACTAATCACTAACTCCTCATACCCAATCATCAAGCCAACAAACTTACTATAGCCTTCCATACCATCCTTTTGTTGGTTTAATTTTAGAAAATTATCGTAAAAATATTCGAAGAAAGTATCAATAGGAGTGTGGTAACTTTCCCAAAAAGCTTCATTTTCATCAAAGTTTTTAATCACTCCTTTGTTTATTTTTTCTAAATAAGGTTTGCTTTTTCCTTCTTTTATTTTTTCTAAATTCCCTAAACAATAGCGCGTAATAAAATTATAAGCTGAATATTGGAAGTAAATATCTTCATTTTTAATCGCAGCAATAAAACCTATAAAATTACACTCACTTTCACTACCTATTCCTGTTTGATGAGCCATTTCGTGGCAAGTAGTCATTGGGCAATTGAATTTTGGTTTTAAAACGTTCACTTGAGCTTCATTAGTAAACGGATTCAAATAGCCTCCAAAACCCATATAACTCAATGGATAACTTAACAAAGAAGCTTTTATACTTTCGTTTTTATATTGGAACTCTTGTAAATTTTTCAGGTAAATTTTGATAACCTTTTACAGCCAAATTGAATATCTCTTGTTCTGTATAAGGTATCACAACTGCTGTTGAATCATTTCCTGTAATTTTTTCTTGTAAGACATTGGTTTTGGTAATCATTTTCTCAGTAAAATCTTCCAATTGTTCCAATGTATATTCTTTCTTAATTGCTAATTTTTCATTCAAAGGAATTCGATAATAATTCATTCCCCAAAGCACATTAAAGCAGAAATAGAAAATAGAAAACCAACTCAAAATTGCTAATCCATTCGTTTTCCAGTTTTTAAAGAAGCCTTTTCTATGTTTCCAAATCCATCGGACTAAAAAGAAAATAAGAATAAAATACATGACATCTCCCATAGAAAAGGGGATCCAACCGAATAATTTTCGGGAAACAAAAGCAATTTTGGGATACAAACCTTTGGAATACCAATTTTCAACAAAATCAGGAAACAAAGCTAAAATTTTTACAATGATGATTTGTAAAATCAGTAATAAAGGTAAAATGTATTTTCTGTTCATGCTGTAAAAATAGTAAAGTCTTTGTATATTTGTAATCATGAAACTTTCAAAAAGTAAATTAGAAAAAATTAAACTATATTTTAAGAGTAAACCAGTCTTAAAGGCTTACTTATTTGGCTCATATAATAGAAACGAAGCTACTAAAAATAGTGATATAGATCTTTTAGTAGAATTAGATTATACACAAAAAATTGGTTTGCAATTTGTTCAAATGCAAATTGATTTAGAAACAATTTTACAGCAAAAAGTGGATTTAATTTCTGCAAATGCAGTTTCTATATATCATGAAACCCATTATTGACAAAGAAAAGTCTTTAATATATGCAAAATAATTCGAAAGACCTTATTAGATTAAAGCATATATTAGATTCAATTGTAGAAATTGAAAACTATATAGAGAATAAAAACTTTGCTGATTTTCAAGAAAATTCTATGTTAAGTAATGCTTCTATTCGATTGTTAGAAATAATTGGAGAAGCTTCAAATCATTTGTCATTAGAAATTAAAACTGAATTTGATTCTGTTGAATGGAAACAAATTATTGGTTTAAGAAATATATTAATTCACGAATATTTTGCAGTAGATTTTGCCTTAATTTGGGAAGTAATTATTTATGATCTACCAAATTTTAAAAACACAATAATTAAAATATTAAATACTTTAGAATAAAAATATGAGCCAAGAAGTAAGAAACCTGGAACCAAAAGCACTTTGGAACAAATTTGCCGATTTAAATGCTGTACCACGACCTTCTAAAAAAGAAGAACGTGTGATTGCTTTTATGATGGACTTTGGAAAAAAACTAGGCTTTGAAACCATAAAAGACCAAGTTGGTAATGTGATTATAAAAAAACCAGCAACTGCTGGAATGGAAAATAGAAAAACCATAGTGATGCAATCGCACTTAGATATGGTTCACCAAAAAACAATGATACCGTTTTTGATTTTGACAAACAAGGAATCGAAATGTATGTTGATGGAGATTGGGTACGTGCCAAAGGAACCACATTAGGAGCTGATAACGGACTTGGAGTAGCAACCATTATGGCTATTTTAGAAAGTACAACTATTCCGCATCCTGCAATTGAAGCTTTGTTTACTATTGATGAAGAAACGGGAATGACAGGAGCTATGGGTTTACAAGGAGGAATGCTAGAAGGAGAAATTCTGTTGAATTTAGATACAGAAGAGGATGACGAAATTGACATAGGTTGTGCAG
>JAAURU010000025.1 GCA_012032075.1 Flavobacterium sp. | reverse complement strand
ACAACAACAATATATATCTATTTTCACCCTATAATGGTTATTATTTTACAATATAAAAGCTAATTTGTTACAACATTATCATTTTTCTGATTTTGAAAAAAATGAGAATAAATCTAAATCAGATTTAATTGCACCTCAATTTAAAGACAGTAAAAATAATATTTGGTTTACAGAAAACTGAAGGTGTCTATTTTTTGATAATAAAACTAAAAAGCACTTTCAATATGCAAATATTCCTGCACTTAATACCAAAGCAAAAATAATTCAATCTATAGATATTGTTGAAGATAAAAAAGGACACTTTTGGATTACAACACTCGATAATGGAATTTTTGAATTAGTAATCAAAAATAATAAGCAAACACTTTTTAACTATAACAAATCAAATTCAAATTTGCCTTCGGATTATTGCAAAAAAATTGTTTGCGATGATAATGGTTTTTTATGGATTGGAACTTTAAATGGTTTAGTCAAATTTAATCCAGTTTCTAAAAAAGTAATGACAGTTTTAACTCGACAACATGGATTGAATGAATCACCTATTGATGTTCCTATAAATTTATTGCCAAATGGAAAATTGGTAATTAATTTTTATACGAATTTATCCATTTTTAACATAAATAAATATCAATTCAACAAAGTAAAACCAAATGTAATTTTTACAACAATCAAAGTTTTAAATGAAGAGCTTTTAGCAACTTATTTTTCAAAAATGAATTGAATTTAAAATACAATCAAAATTTTATTTCGTTTGAATTTGCTTCTGATGTTTTTAATAATTTTAGTCAAAATAAATTTGCTTATCAATTAGAAGGTTTAGACAAAAAATGGACAACAACTACAAAAAATTCAATTTCATATTCAGGTTTAGATTATGGTGACTATATTTTTAAAGTAAAAGCATCAAATAATGATGGAGTTTGGGGAAAACCTACTTTTTTTTAAAATACATATTAAAGCTCCTTTTTGGAAAACATGGTGGTTTTTTACATTGTTAGGGTTGTTTTTTGTTGGAATTATTTATTCGTTTTATAAATTTAAAATTAATCAAATAAAAAAAGAAGAACACCTAAAAACAGAATTTGCTAAGCAACTAGCAACTGTAGAAATGAAAGCATTACGTGCACAAATGAACCCGCATTTTATTTTTAATTCACTCAATAGTATTCAAAAATATATTCTTAAAAACGAGAGCTTTTTGGCTTCACAATATTTAACTAAATTCTCTCGACTGATACGATTAATTCTTGACTATAGTAATCAAAATACAATTTCATTAGCAAATGAAATTCAGTTGTTAGAATTGTATGTCGAAATGGAAGCAGTTAGGTTTGATAATCAATTTGAATATGAATTTAATATTGATAAAAACCTCAATCTTGAAAAAATAGAGATTCCAACTATGTTTATTCAACCTTATATTGAAAATGCTATTTGGCACGGTTTGTTGCATAAAAATAGCATTGGTAAACTGACGATTTCTTTTGATAAAATAGATAAAAATTCCACTAAAATAACCGTTGAAGACAACGGAATAGGTAGAAAAAAAGCAATGGAATTAAAAAGCAAACAAGCTTTAAAAAACAAAAGTCATGGATTAAAAATAACCCAAGACAGGATAGATTTACTCAACCAATCGCAAAATTTAAAAACTACATCAACTATTATAGATTTAAAAGATTACAATCAATACCCAATTGGAACAAAAGTAGAACTACTAATTGTATCTCAAAAAAAAATCCTAATCATGATAACAGCTATACTTATTGACGACGAAAAAACGCACTTGAAGTATTGCAAATGCAAATAGAACAATACTGTAAAGAAGTTAAAATTATTGCTATTTGTAATAGTGGAGAAGATGGAATTAGAACAATAAAATCTTTAGAACCTGAACTTGTTTTTTTAGATATAGAAATGCCACACTTTAATGGTTTTGAAGTGTTAAATCAAACTAAAGAGATTGATTTTCAAGTTGTTTTTACTACAGCATATGATCAATTTGCTATAAAAGCATTTAAGTTTTCGGCAATAGATTATTTATTAAAACCAATTGATATTTTAGAACTTCAAGTAGCAGTTCAAAAAGTTACTAAAAGTAAAGAGCAATCTGTTTCTAAAAGCTCCATATTAAACCTATTAACCCAATTCAATACCGAAAAAAATCGAGTAAAATTGTTTTACCCATTGGCAATTCGCTAGAATTTTTTGAGCCAAATGATATTATTCGTTTTGAAAGTGATAGTAACTACACACACGTTTTCTTGGTAAATAAAAATAAAATTACACTATGTAAAACATTAAAAGATGTAGAAGAAAACATTCAAGGCGAACCTTTTTTTAGGGTGCATCAATCGCATTTAATTAACACCAATTTTATTGATAAAATCATTAAAGCAGAAACACCTTATATTGTTTTAAAAGATGGAGTTACAGTAAATATTAGTCGTCATAAAAAAGAAGCTTTTTTCGATTTTTTTAGAAAATTGTAAAAACAATAAATTCGTTTTCCTACCAATACTTTTAAAATCTGCCAAATACTAAATAGGCATTAAATTTAGTATTCATTTTGACTTATTTTGATGTAAATCTAAACATTAAGTCATTATGAAAACAAAACTATTTTTAATTTTAAGTCTTTTTTTAGTTACAGTTTTTCACAGCATTGCATTACCTTAACTGGTAATATTACAAGTACAGATTTACTCAATCCTAATGGAAGAATTTTTACTGACGGCACAGAATCATCTTGTGGTTCTATACCAATTGTACCAACTGCAGCAAATCCAAATCCAGGTAATATTTATTATGATACATTTAATGTTACAAACAATTCAACTTTATCCCAATGTGTTACCTTTAGTATAACTTACCCAAATGCAACAGAAGGTGTAAATTTTTATGTTTATAATGGTTTTTACAACCCTAATAATTTTGCTCAAAATTTTTTAGGTGGTATAAATCATCCTGTAAATAGTACTACTAATTCTTCAAGCACTTCTAGTTGCTCAATACAAATTGAAGCAGGTGCAAATTTAGTTTTGGTTGTAAATGCGAATAACCCTGATGGTTTTTCAAATGATTTATACGAAATAAGAATTGATGGTTTATGTAATGCTCCAACGGTAACTATTAAACCTCTTTTAGAAACTTATGATGTTGTTACAAGTAATCCAGAAGTTTATTATTCGGTTAAATTTAATATGCCAGTTTCAGATTTTACAGATAGTGATTTAGCTATTGGTGGAACTTCAGGGGCATCTAAAGCTTTCATAAAAAGGCGTGTATATGATACAGGAAATTCTAATTTTATTGTAGGGGTTAATGGGATGACACAGAACGGCACAATAAATCTCAGTATATTAGAAGATACAGTTGTTTCTTCCCAATTAGGGACATTAAATTTAGCGTCAATAAATACTTCTAATTTAGATTTTTATACAAATACGATTACGTATTCTTTACCTACTACAATTTGCTCAACTCCTGGTAGTCAAGGTGTTGCATATGTTAATGAATTTCTAAATCCAATAGCTTGGGAGCCAAGTAATTTTTGTGGAGTTTCTACTGCTTTTATTACAATTACAAATATTCCTTTTAACACCAGGTACCATGCTTTTACAAATAATTCAGGAAGTGATAAATGTATTGGTTTTAAAGTTAAAAAACTTGGAACAGAAACCTATGATTTTATTGTTTATAAAAATTTACTTCCTTTTGATCATGGCGAAATGATAACTAATTATGCTTGTTCTACGGATATGCAACCATATTCAACAGGTGGTTATACAATTAATCCAGCATACGCAACTATTGCTGCTGGTCAAAACTTTTATGTTCAGGTTAATACTATCTACGCAGATTATGAAATTATTTTAGAAAATATACCTTGTTCTCAAACTTTATCCACTGATGATATTATTGCAGAAAATGAATTAATAGTTTTTCCCAACCCAACAAGCGGAATTTTCACAATTTCAGGAATTGAAACCATTGACAAAACTATTATTTACAATTCTTTAGGTCAAAAAATATTTGATGGAAACCAAAGTCAAATAGATATTTCTAATTTTTCTAATGGTATTTACTTTTTAGAAATTTTGTCCAACGGGAAAATATCAAAACAAAAAATCATTAAAAATTAAATCAATCTTTTATGAAATCGCCATAAACTCAAGTTTGCGCATGCAAACACCAATGAAGATAAGGTGATACCATATGACAATTTAAAAATCAAATAATTATCTACATATGAAAACAATTATCAAAACATTCTTGTGCATTGCATTTTTTACTTCAACGGTAACTTTTGCACAAACAAAAACATTTAGTTCAAACAATGCTCATTATGCAGATTGCCCAAGTCCTAGCGAAGATTTTTCTTTTTCTTGGGATGAAAAGTCGGGTAAAATAACTAATTTTTATTGGAACCATTCTGCTGGTGCAGATTTATATTATTTATATACAAATGGTTCTGTAGTAAGTAAAGTAGTAAAAGATCCTGAAACGCTTTATGATTATAACGTTTACCTCTATGTTACTACAAAAAAATATGCAACAACGGCTTATCAAATTCGTGGTAGAATGACTGTAAATGGTACTATTACTAATAATAAAGCTGTTTTTTCAGGTGTTTATGAAGGAACTGGTACGTATTGGATTTCTGCAAGCGGATCATTTAAATATTAAATAAAAATTAACCTTAATATCAATTAATTATGAAAACAATTTTTTTAAAAGCAGTTTTTTTTCTAGCCGTTATTTCAATTACCTTATCTTGTAGTAAAGATGATGAGCCAGCTCCACCAAACTATACAGAAGAAAATTTTTTAGAAGGATATTTAGCTACAACTGGATTTAGTCAATCAAATGAACAAGTTATTAATGATGATAATTATGAATTTGGAATTGAATTTACACCACTAGTAAAAGGCAAAATAACCAAACTAAAAGTAAATTTACCAGCAACAAGATCAGATTTACGCATTACTATTTGGGATAAAGCTACTACAACTCCTATTAGAACAGAAACTGTAAATTATTCAGCTGCAAATACTATTATGGCTTTTGATATTGCCGATTTAGATTTAGTAAAAGACAAAGAGTATGCTATAACTTGCAATTCTGATGATTGGAATTTTAGAAAGAGAACAATCGCTACTCCCACAACGTACCCTGTTACTTCTGGTAATATTAAAATAATTAGCTATAAATATCTAATGGGAACAACACAAAGTTATCCAAGTGATAATGATAACACTTACTATTCAGGTGATTTATCTTTTGATTTTATCCAAACAAACTAATCTCTAAATCAAACCAAAAATGAAAGTTTCAAAAAAACTACAGTTAACCTTTCTACTTTGCTTAATAGGGACTATTTCTTCCTGTCAAAAATAAAAAAAATGAAGATAAAAAGGCAAGTTCAAACACTGCTGAAATATCAAATTCTCCATTACAAGCAACAACAACCATGGTTTTTATTGACAATGCCGATAAAGGTGAATATACAACAAGTATGTCTATAACCAACGGAAAATTAAAAGTTGGCGATAAAATAGATGCAGTTAATGCCGCTGGAAGCAAATTTTCTTTTACAGTAAGTGAAATAAAAGTGAATGATGCAAAAGTAAATGAAACTTCAAAAACAGATAATGCTTTTGTGGTTTTAAAAACTACAGAAAATGCAACTGGTTTTGATGCGGGATTTAGTATTTCAAAATCAGGAGAAAAAACAGTTGTATCTACTGCTGTTTTGTCAACCTCTAAAGCAGAAGCATCATGTTTATAGATGGAAAAACTTGGAATGCTACTTCTTTTTTCAATTCTAATTTGTTATATGCTAAAGGATTGTCATATATGAATTGCTCAAAACCTTATTTGATGTTGGGTTTTAAAGCTACACAAAGTCCAGATAACAGACAATTAACTTTTGCTATATGTGGTTCTGATATGAAAACGGGAAAAGTAGCAATCGAGAACATTGAAATAAATTTTGGTGGCGCAGCAATGGTGATTCTAAAATGGCAGAAGTTTTAGGAAAAAAAGACAAAAAAGGAAAGGTTAATTTTTCATTTGAAATAACAAAATGGGAAAAATCTTCAGCTGACGAAGTTATAATCTCTGGCAATTTTAGCGGAGTTTTAGGAGGAGTTTTAGCAACAAAAGATATTCAAGTTACTAATGGAACATTTACTAATGTCAAAGTTAAAGTTTTTAATACTAAACACTAAAATCATGAAAAAACTATCCATTCTTCTCGTGTTTTTGCAACAACAATATATAGTCAAACAACAACAATTTCTGCACAAATTCCTAATTTTGAAATAAAAAATGCAGGATATTTTAGAGTTACGGTAAAAGGATTTACCTGCAATCGTGGTTCTAACGACGATGCTTTTGAACGCGACGGAAGAGGTGATGAAGTTTATTTAACAGGGTTATCTGTAATGGTAAATAATATGGGTAAATCCATTCCGTCAACTGCTGTTAGAAATAGAACCCGAATAATGGGCGATGTAAATGGAAGAGCAATTGAAGAAAAAAGAGTTCAAGCTGGACTTTCGTCAAAGTTAAATGGAGGAATTTTTACATCAGATAATGTACCTGTTCCTGAACCTTGGAAAAATAATGCGCAAGCAACTGGCGATTTATTACCTTTTATTTTATGGGAAGGAAGTTTGGTTGCAGGTTCAGATTATGTTATTATAAATCCATCAATAATGGAATATGATGGTCCAGATGATTTTTGGACAAACTTTTGGCACAACAGTTTTGTAGGAGCAATTTTGCAAGCACCAATTAATATTGCAGCTATTCCAATAGGTGCATTTGTCTATTCTCCTGCCGCACCAAATCAAACAGTTGATAATGTATTTTATTATGATGAAAGTACTCCAGGTGTTTTTCCAGCACCTTCAATTTTGCAACAGTTTCCAAATAATTTTTTCAGAATGAATGTTGCTTCAATGAATGCAACTCAACTTGAAAACTTTAAAACTAATAATAAAATAATTACTAATCGTCCTGCCGATAGACCAATAGGTGTAGAAAGAGACGATTTATATAATCCTTTACAAATAAAATTAGATAACACTTCTGCAAATCAAATTAGCACTATCGATTTTGGTTATGGAAAAGGTATAATTCCAATTAAATATAAAGATAGAGACGATTTAAAAGGTGATTATACAGTGTTTATTTCTATTGAAAAAGTAATAGATGAAACTCAAAAAAACAAAATAAATGTAGTGAGTAATGACAATATAGATGCTTTGCAAAGTTTTGCTTTAAGAAATGCTTTTGCTAAAGATAAAGTAATCGATGTGTTAAATGGTAATCGAAATAATGGAGCATTGGCTGTGATTAATTTTGATAAAAAATTAGATAGTGAAAAATGGAAATTTAGAAAACAAGGTGATTATTATTACATTTCAAACAACTATAATAATTTGGTTTTAGATGTTATGGCAGATGGGAATGGTGCTAATGTTGTGATGAACACTAATACGAATGCTGACAGTCAAAAATGGCAATTGATACGTTATTGTGATGGTAGTTTTATAATTAGAAACTATAAAACAAATAAAGTAATAGAATTATACAATGCTGTTGATGCCGTTGCGGCACCTTTAGGACAATGGGATAGCAACATTCAAGCTAATCAGCGATGGTTTATTGAAAAATAAATAAATTTTTATGAAAACATTTTCCAGATAGTAGTTTTAATGATTTTTTCTTACCAGACGTTTGCTCAAGTTGGTATTAATACTGTTACACCAAATGCACAATTGGATATAAAATCGAGCAATCAAATTACGCCTTTAAATACTGATGGCGTTTTGATACCAAAAGTTGATGCATTTCCTCTTACAAATCCAACCATTGCACAACAAGGAATGCTGGTTTATTTAACAACTATTTCGGGAAGCAATCAATCTGGGTTTTACTATTGGGATAACGTAACAACTGCTTGGGTAGGCATAACTTCAACCAAAAATTCCGATGCCGATTTTTACGAAGTAGGTTCAACCAATGCACCAGATGATATTAATGACGCTATGTTTCATTTAGGAAATGTAAAAATTGGAACGTCAACCGATTTGAACGGAAAATTAGATATTGTTTCAGATGAAACAAAATCATATGGAATTCGCAATCAACGGAATTTAAACTTAGGAAGCGTCACACCAAAAATTGGAATTTACAATGAATTAACTGGTAATTCTAATGCCCAATTAATCGGCAACGCAAACGATATTTTTACTAATGGTGATGATGTTCATTACGGAACGACCAATTATTTGAGTGGCTCAGGTTTAGGAAATCGAATCGGTTTTAACTCCATTTTAACTGGAGCTTCAACAGGTTCAATAATAGCTCTTGATAATTCTTTTTTAAATACAGGCACGGGTCAGCATACGGGAATATTTAACCGCATGCAAGGCTCAAATACTACAAATAGTGTTGGTTTAACGAATTCAATAAGTAGTACGAGTGCAGGCGGGCAATATGGTGTAGTTAATTTTCTGACTAACGGGAATAATGCTGCTAAATATGGTATTTATAATCAGATTTCTGGATTAAGTTCTTTGTTTCACTATGGTTTGAGTAATCAATTTATAACAAGTGGTAGTGGTATTAGAATAGCAGTTTTTACTGATTTCACTGGGACAGGAACAGTAACTCAAACGGGAATTCGAACTGAAAACACATCTTCTGGTAGCGGAATACATTACGGAAGTTATGTTAATTTGGGCGGTACAGGTACTGGAAATCAAGCAGGTTCAGAAACCATAATCAGCAACTCGGGAACTGGTTCTCATTACGGAGCCATTTATAATTTGAATGGTTCGAATGCTGGAGAAAAACAGGTGTTTTTAATACTATTACCTCTACTAATGCTGCTAGTATTTTTGGAACAAAAAACAATATTAATCAAAGCAATACCGGATTAACTACCGGAACATTTACACAATTAACAGGAACGGGATCTGGTCAACAATATGGAACAAGAAACATAATTACAAATACTGGAAATGGAGTTCATATAGGTATCGGAAATTCATTTACAGATGCTGGAACAGGCGAAAAAATTGCTGTAAATAATGTAATGAATGGAACTGGATCTTTTACCGAAACAGGTGTAAAAAACGAATTAAGGAATAATAATTCAATCACCTTATATGGTGTGCAAAATATTATAAACGCAAATAATTCAGGAATCCAAAGGGGAACAAGTAATCTCTTGCTTGGTAATTCATTATCTAGTAAAATAGGCACATTTAATGATGTATCAAATACTTCTGGCTCTATAGATTTATATGGAAGTTATAATACAGTTAGTGGGTCAAATACCTCTACAAAAATAGGAACATATAATGGTATAAATGCCAACGGTAATGTACCAAATTATGGCGTACGTAATCTTTTTTTGGAAATAATTCAAGTGTCAATTACGGTTTCTATAATAAATTTGAACTTTATGGTAATGGAAACAAATTTGGAGCATATTACTTAATGGAAATAAATGATGATGGAATTGCTTATGGAAATGCATCAGCGTTTGAATCAAATGGAAATTCAAATATTTATGGGAATCATATTTATAATAGCAATATAGGTAACGGAATTCATTGGGGAAATTACAACTTGCTGACAAGTTCAGGTAATGGAAATCAAGCAGGAATTGAAACAGTAATTAACAATTGGGGTAATGGTTTTCATTATGGTCAGATTAATAGTTTATCTGGTTTAGGAACAGGTTCAAAATACGGAACGTTTAATTATATTGATGCTGCATCAGGAGGTATTCATATAGGGTTATATTCACAAGCAACCCAAGCAATAGGTTATTCAGGTTATTTTCTTGGTAATGTATTTGTCTCGGGCGTTTTTACCAATCCGTCAGACAGTTCGTTAAAAGAAAACATTAAAGAATCTGCATCGGTTTTATTAAAACTTAATCAATTAAAAGTTAAAGACTACAATTTTAAATCCGATTTATCTCAAAAATATGGGTTTGCTCGTGGTCAACAAACAGGTTTTATTGCTCAAGAATTAGAGCAAGTGTTTCCTAATTTAGTGAAAGAAGAAATATTATCAATTCCAAATGATCCAACTAAAATTGCCGAAACCACGCAGGAAGAACGAAAAATAAAAGCAATAAATTATGTTGGCTTAATTCCCTATTTAACTAAAGCCATTCAAGAACAACAAGAAGTAATTATAGCACAAAAAAACAAAGTTGCTTCACTAGAGCTTGAAGTACAATTTTTAAAAGAAAAGCAAAAATTGGTTGAGGAACGACTTTTACAACTAGAAAAAGATAATTTAATATCAAACACAGAATACTTACCACTTCTTCAAGGAGCTATTTCCAGCTTTCCATTACACGTTTTGCAAACAAAGCTTTTTTTGTACAGTCTAAAAAGAGCTTCCGTTGGTCGCTTTTTTTGCCTAACAAAAAATAGCCTTCTTTCACAAAAAGCGTTTTATTGCAGTCTGGGCTAGGGGATTCGCTTTTAAAATCAATTAAGTCTTGATAAGAACTTTTGACAAAGTTTTACTAATCGCTGAGAAACTTTGTCAAAGGGGAAATAAGAATTAAAAAGTTGAGGCTATTTGAAAATTAAAATTGCTACAAGTTCTTAAGTTATATTTTTTGTTTTTATTGTGTTACTATACCATCTTGTAATCAATTTATTAGTTTTCCATGCTTTTTCTAAAAAACGCTACTGTTTTGTTATAAAAAGCTTCTAGGTTTTTTGGCATAGGATTTTCAACACCTTCATATTGTAAATTAATTAATTTTCCATCTTTCCATACTTTGAAAATAAGAGATTGTCCATCATCGGCTACTTTTGGTCTTGCTTTTAAGGATTTTTCAATAGGTTGTATATAAATGCTTTGTAATTCATTTAGAAGAGAAACGATTTGATAATGTGGTATTTTAATAGACTTGTTTAAATTTTTAAGAGTGCCATCGCTGTTTAAAACATATTGATAGCTACTGCTGCCTGGCCCACCTGGAGTTAAAGCCAATTCTAATAGTATGTTTTTTGTAGGAATTTCTGATTGTTCTGGTTGTATCTTTAAATGTGAAAAACCTTCATTTAATTTGGGTTGAATAACATTGGAAAACCTAATAAAATCAATAAGTGTTCCTCTAGTTAATTTTTCATCAATATTTGGTTCTTTGTCTAGATAGAATTGGCTTAAATCGGTTTGATAAAATACATTGTTTACAAACCATTGTTTTTCATCTAACCATACAATTTCTATACTTCTGGGTGCTATTTTTTGATATTCGATTATGGTTTCAAAAAACTGTCTTTCATTATTATAATCATAAGAAAGAAAACCAGTTAACGAATTAGGTAATAAATTTCTAAAAGCAACTAATTCTCTGTTTAAACTTAAAGTAAAATAGTTTTCTAAAGTTGTGTTTGGTTTATTATCCTTAAAGCAACGATTTAAAGGGATTAAAACTACATTCATTAAATTAAATGCTTCTTTTTCGTCAAGTAAATAACTTGTTCTATTAATATGAGGTTGGTAATCTGCTTTACCCATACCATATACTTTTTCATTTGAATTGGTTGTTGTTTGGCTTCCAGCATTTTTATCACCATAATCTTTTTCAGTGTAAACTTCTATTCTAGGGAAGTGATTTTCGTTTGTCATGGGTTGGTTTGATAGTATTAATTCAGTATTGGAATATGGTTCAGATGCAATCATAAACTGCATGGTTATAAGTAAGCTTGCTCCTCTATATAATTTTGAATTATTAGGTATAATTTGCAATTGCTCCTTATTATTTAATTTAAAATATCCTTTTTTATTCCATTTTAGTGATTGACCACTTCCATTGTCGATAGTTCCATTTGGAAGAATTTTTGTTATTTGATTTTTGTTTTTTAAAATGAGTATATCATCTTTGTGTAAATAGGCTAAAGTATCTCCTTTTAAATCGAGTATAATATTGTTTTCAGTTAGTGATGCAATAGGATTACCTTCTGATAAAACGACTCCATTTTTATCTAATTCAAGGATTGTTTTGTCAGTTTTAGTTTTTAAAATGAAGCTTCTGTCTTGTTTTTGAGCGATACAGCTTTGAAATAAAAGAAGGCTGAAAAAGTAAATTATATATTTCATTGTTTTCAGTATTAATTTGTTTCTCTTTCTAATTGTTCATTTTTAGCTTTTCTGTTTTTTAAGATGTTCAAATAACGCAAAGCATTTTTATCACCATAATCGGTGTAGGATTTTGTAGTCCATTCTATTGCACTGTCGAGGTTACCATTTATTTCGTTGATAATTCCCATGTTATAACAAGCTCTACCAGCAATTTTTCCATCTGTATTTTTAGTTTCAATTTCCCATAATTCAGCAGCGCTATCCCATTGTCCAGCTTGTGCGCGTCTTTTTGCAATTTCAAAATTGGAAGTGCCTTTTACATAGTAATCTCTGGAAACTCTTATTTTGTATGGGAGAATTTGTAAAGCATAATTTCTACCTATGTCTCTACTCACATTCAATACAGCATCTTTTCTAGTTTTGATAGTTTCAAATGCTTTTATTGGATTTATTCCTCTTCCTACTAATGTTACTGTTTTAGAATCAGCATAAACATCTGAAATGAACTGGTCATTATTGTCATAAATTCTCCAACCCGATTTTATTAATGTATTTACAGTTACTTCATGTTCGATAATAGGAATTTTTAAACCAAAAGCATTTACTGATTCTACAGTATTTGATTTGTATAAGATTTTAGAATCTGTGTCATAGAAAGACAATTCAAAAATTGCATCAACATTATTTTTGGAACAGATTTCTTGAATTTTTACCCAAGGAAGTTCTTCACTAAATTGGTCAATACCATATTTTTTATATGTTACACTATCTAAAATAATGACAGTATTTAGTTTGTTGTTTTTTGCCAATTCGGCTTTTAAACTTTCAATTGAGCTAATGCTGCCTTTTTTGTCTAATTCTTTACCTTCGGCTGTTAGAATTTTATCTAATGCATCGACAACTTCATATTTTTTATCAGGAATACTTCTATTTATAATGCCTATTTTGGTAGTTTTCTTATTCAAAAGAACAGGAGCAGGTTCAGTTACGCTTAAAGTCATAATATTAGTGGCACTACAAGATAATAATAATGGGAAGACTACTAAATAACTCAATTTTTGAATGTATTTTTTTATCATTATTTTAAAATTTATACTATAAATGTAAGTAATATTTTGACAAGTAGTTTATTTCTTTTTGTAGTTAAAAACTAAAAAACACAAAAGCCTAACAGTTTCCTGAAAGGCTTTGCTACTAACTCAAAAAATGATTGTAGGTATTATTATCCGATTAACTGAGCAAATAAATCTTCTTTTTCGTTTAAATAATGAAATTCAAAACCTTTTGCGGTCATTTTATGTTGAATAGGAGCAATGTCGGTTTTGTTTTTTAATTCTAAACCAACAATTACAGGTCCTGATTCACGGTTGTTTTTTTGTTTGAATTGGAAATAAGTAATATCATCTTCATCACCTAAAATATCATTTACAAATTCTTTTAAAGCACCTGGACGTTGTGGAAACTGGATTAAGAAATAATGTTTTAATCCTTCATATAATAAAGAGCGTTCTTTAATTTCGGCTGTGCGTTCAATGTCATTATTACTTCCACTTACAATACAAACTACATTTTTACCTTTAATTTGTTCTTTGTAAAAATCTAAAGCGGCAATAGTTAATGCACCAGCTGGTTCAACCACCATGGCTTCTTCGTTATATAATTGTAAGATGGTTGAACAAACTTTTCCTTCAGGAACTAGAATAATATCATCTAAATTTTCTTTACAAATTTTAAAATTATGATTGCCCACTTGTTTCACAGCGGCACCATCTACAAATTTATCAATACTCTCTAAACGTGTATTCACTCCATTTTTAATAGAAGTTTTCATAGACGGAGCACCTTCGGGTTCAACCCCAATAATTTTTGTATTTGGGCTTAATTCCTTAAAAACAGTTGATAATCCAGAAGCTAATCCACCACCGCCTATAGGTACAAAAACATAATTAATAGGTGTTTTTGCATCGTCTAGAATTTCTAACCCAACCGTTCCTTGACCTGCAATTACTTTTACATCATCAAAAGGATGAATAAAAACTTTGTTTTCGGCTTGACAAGTTTCATTTGCTGTAGCATAAGCATCATCAAAAGTATCTCCTGTTAAAATGATTTCAATATATTCTTGTCCGAAGAGTTGAACTTGTTTAATCTTTTGTTTTGGAGTGGTTTTTGGCATAAAAATTTTACCGTGAATTTGTAATAAATTACAAGAATAAGCCACTCCTTGTGCATGATTTCCTGCACTTGCACAAACAATACCTTGTTTTTTTTCGACTTCGGTTAATGAACTCATTTTGTTGTAAGCACCACGAATTTTATACGAACGCACGACTTGTAAATCTTCTCTTTTTAAGAAAATATTTGCATTGAAATCGTTAGATAAGTTTCGGCTTGGTAACAAAGGAGTAGGAAAAACCACACCTTCAAATTGCTTTTTGGCTTCGAGTACTTCTTCAAAAACGGTCATTGTTGTTGTTAGCATGATTTTTAAAATCAGGTATATTTATTTCTCTATTCTCTTTGTTCTATATTCTATGCTCTTTTATTTACTCTACAATTTTCTTCATAGCTATCATTGCAGCTCTTAATTCAGCACCACAAATTTCGATAGAATGATTTCTAATACTTGCATTTATTTTTACTAATTCGAAATTGTCAACATTTTTATTAGCTGTTTCATTAAAGTTTTTACCTATAATGTTAGTCTCTACTTTTTTCATAAAATCAGCTAATAAAGGCTTACAAGCATGATCAAATAAATAACAACCATATTCAGCTGTGTCTGAAATTACTCGGTTCATTTCGAATAATTTTTTACGCGCAATAGTATTCGCGATAAGCGGAGTTTCATGCAAAGACTCATAATAAGCCGATTCTTCTTTGATGCCAGAAAGTGTCATTGTTTCATAAGCTAATTCTACACCAGCTTTAACAAAAGCCACCATCAATAAAGCATTGTCAAAATACTCTTGTTCGCTAATTTTCACATTACCAGCAGGAGTTTTTTCAAAGTTAGTTTGTCCCGTCGCTTCTCTCCAAGTTAAAAGGTTTTTATCTCCAGCTGCCCAATCTTCCATCATAGTTTGCGAAAAATGACCCGATAAAATATCGTCCATGTGTTTTTCAAACAAAGGCTTCATAATAGCTTTTAATTCTTCAGCTATTTTGAAAGCTTCTACTTTTGCAGGATTCGATAAACGATCCATCATATTTGTAATTCCACCTATTTTTAAGGCTTCGGTAATTACTTCCCAACCATACTGTACTAATTTTGAAGCATAACCTTTATCGATTCCTTTTTCGACCATTTTGTCGAAACTCAAAATCGAACCTGTTTGTAATAATCCACAAAGAATAGTTTGTTCACCATTAAATCCGATTTTACTTCGGCAACGAAAGATGACAATAAAACACCCGCTCTATCACCACCAGTTCCTACACAATAGGCTTTTGCGATTTCTAAACCGTCACCATTTGGGTCATTATCAGTATGCACTGCGATTAATGTTGGCACACCAAAACCTCTTAAATATTTCTGCCCTAACTTCCGATGCTGGAGATTTTGGAGCAATCATAACAACCGTAATATCTTCACGAATTTTAACTCCTTCTTCCACAATATTAAAACCATGTGAATAGGATAAACAAGCACCTTTTTTCATTAAAGGCACTACTTTTTTTACTACATCAGTATGTTGTTTATCTGGAGCAAGGTTAGAAACCAAATCGGCTGTTGGGATAATTTCTTCAAAAGTACCCACTTCAAATCCGTTTTCAGTTGCGTTTACATAAGACGCTCTTTTACCATCGATAGCTTCTTTACGAAGAGCATAAGCCACATGCAAACCACTATCCCTCATGTTTTGTCCTTGCGCTAAACCTTGCGCACCACAACCTATAATTACTATTTTTTTACCTTTTAATTTGGTTACACCTTCCGAAAATTCGGCACTATCCATAAAATCGCACTTCCCTAATTCTTGAACTTTTAAACGATGTGGTAGTGAGTTAAAAATAATTTGACATTTGTCTGTATTTTTAAAATTTAGTTTGTATTTATGTTCTTTTTTATTTGTCTTT